>JBBSRD010000039.1:0-13323 GCA_038243415.1 Actinomycetales bacterium
CCGCCGATGGACAGCGCGTCACCGTCTCCGGTCACCACCCACACGTTGAGGTCGCCGCGCGCGGTGGCCAGCCCCGTGGCGATCGCGGGGGCCCGCCCGTGGATGGAGTGCATCCCGTAGGTGTCGAGGTAGTACGGGAACCGCGAGGAGCAGCCGATCCCCGAGACGAAGACGGTGTTCTCCTTGCGCAGGCCCAGGTCCGGGAGGAAGGACTGCACGGCGGCGAGCACCGCGTAGTCCCCGCAGCCCGGGCACCAGCGCACCTCCTGGTTGGAGGTGAAGTCGCGCTTCTTCAGCGCCACGCCGTCGGGGAGTGCGGGTACGCCGTCCACCCCCGAGCGGGCAGCGGGCATCGGCAGGGGTTGGGCGTCCGTGGCGGTCACCGGGGAACTCCGAGGTTCGAGAGGCTGTGGAGGTCGTGCAGCGCCGTCGCCGGGTCACCGTGGACCAGCGTGGCGATGGCGTCGAGCAGCTCGGCGGAGGTGAACGGCATCCCGCGCGCCTGGTTGCAGCTGGTGACGTCGGCGAGGTAGCGCCCGCGCAGCAGCAGGGCGAGCTGGCCGAGGTTCATCTCGGGGACCAGCACCTTGGAGTAGCGCCCCAGCACCTCCCCGAGGTTCGCGGGGAACGGGTTGAGGTGGCGCAGGTGCGTCTGGGCGACCGACAGCCCGTCGGCGCGCGCCATCCGCACGGCCGCGGTGATGGGTCCGTAGGTGGAGCCCCACCCGAGGACCAGCACGTCGGCGCCGCCACGGTCCGCCCACGGGTCGTCGACGACCACGTCGGGCACCACGGCGTTCTTCACCTTCGCCCGGCGCAGCCGCACCATCCGGTCGTGGTTGGCCGGGTCGTAGGAGATGTCGCCCGTGACGTCGGCCTTCTCCAACCCGCCCACGCGGTGCTCCAGGCCCGGGGTGCCCGGCACCGCCCACGGTCGGGCGCCGGTCTCGGGGTCGCGCAGGAACGGGCGGAACACCGGGGTGCCGTCGTCGGCGGTGGCGTTCGGCTCGGTCGCGAACCCGGGGTCGACCGCCGGCAGCTCGGCGACGTCGGGGATGCGCCACGGCTCCGAGCCGTTGCCCAGGTAGCCGTCGGACAGCAGGATCACCGGCGTGCGGTAGGTGACCGCGAGCCGTACGGCGTCCATGGCGGCGTCGAAGCAGTCCGTGGGGCTCGCCGGGGCGATCACCGGCACCGGGGACTCCCCGTTGCGCCCGTACATCGCCTGCAGGAGGTCGGACTGCTCCGTCTTCGTCGGCAGCCCCGTGCTGGGCCCGCCGCGCTGGACGTCGATGATGACCAGCGGAAGCTCCAGGGACACCGCGAGGCCGATCATCTCGCTCTTCAGCGCCAGGCCCGGGCCCGACGTCGACGTCACCCCCAGCGCACCGCCGAACGAGGCGCCCAGCGCGGCGCCCACGCCGGCGATCTCGTCCTCCGCCTGGAACGTCGTCACGCCGAAGCGCTTGAGGCCCGAGAGGGTGTGGAGGATGTCGGAGGCCGGAGTGATCGGGTACGTCCCGAGCACCAGATCCAGCCCGGCCCGGTGGGCCGCGGCCACGAGCCCGTAGGCCAGGGCCACGTTGCCGGTGATGTTGCGGTACGTGCCGCGCTCGGCGGGCGCCGGAGCCACGGTGTAGCGCACCGCGAAGGCCTCGGTGGTCTCCCCGAAGGCCCACCCGGCGCGGTGCGCGCGCAGGTTCGCCTCCAGCACCTGGGGCCGGCGGCCGAACTTCGCCTTGAGGAAGCGCTCGGTGCCCTCCGTGGGGCGGTCGTAGAGCCACGACAGCAGGCCCAGGGCGAACATGTTCTTGGAGCGCTCGGCCTCCTTGCGGCCCAGCCCCAGGCCCTCCAGCGCGCCGATGGTCATCGACGTCATCGGCATCGCGTGCACCCGGTAGGCGCTCAGCGAGCCGTCCTCCAGCGGGGAGGTCGCGTAGCCGACCTTCGCGAGGTTGCGCGGGGTGAAGTCGTCGGTGTCCGCGATGATCGTGCCGCCGGGCCGGACGTCCCCGACGTGGGCGCGCAGCGCCGCCGGGTTCATCGCGACCAGCACGTCGGGGGCGTCGCCGGGGGTGAAGACGTCGTGGTCGGCGAAGTGCAGCTGGAAGCTCGAGACCCCCAGCAGCGTGCCGGCGGGGGCGCGGATCTCGGCGGGGAAGGACGGCAGCGTCGCCAGGTCGTTGCCCAGCGAGGCCGTCTCGGCGGTGAAGCGGTCCCCTGTCAGCTGCATCCCGTCGCCGGAGTCACCGGCGAAGCGGATGACGACCCGGGTCAGCTCCTCCACCTCGGCGGGGGCCGCTCGGTCGCCGTCGGGCGAGGTGGGCGCGGTCACGGACGGCTCATCACGGTGGGGAGGACCTCGGAGGCAGCAGGGGAGGGGACTTCTCCACTGTAGGCGCGCGCGGGCACCGGCGGCGGCCGCGCGGTGGTGACCCCGGCAACACCCGCCGCTGCGCTCCCCGGTGCGCGCCCCCGACGGGAACGCCGGGGGGCAGCCCGGCGTTGACCGGGGCAGACGCGCCGCGACCGCTGGCGCACGTGCTCACGAGGAGTCACCGCCATGTCCGGCCCCACGCCCGGCACCTCCCGCGGCCACCTCAACGGCCTGAAGACCGCCATGCTCTTCGGCCTGATGGGCGCCCTCGTCATGGGCGCCAGCTTCCTGCTGTTCAACGGCTCGCCGAACGCGCTGCTCGTCGGGCTGCTGATCTCGCTCGGCATCACCGGGTTCTCGTACTGGAACTCCGACAAGCTCGCGATCCGCGCCATGCGCGCCGTCGAGGTCACGCAGGCCCAGCAGCCGGCGATGCACCGCATCGTCCGCGACCTCTCTGACCGCGCCGGCCAGCCCATGCCCCGGCTGTACGTCTCGCCGACCCGGGCGCCCAACGCCTTCGCGACCGGGCGCAGCCCCTCCCACGCCGCGGTGTGCGCCACCGAGGGGATCCTCGAGATCCTCGACGAGCGCGAGCTGCGCGGGGTGCTGGGCCACGAGCTGATGCACGTCTACAACCGCGACATCCTCACCTCGTCGATCGCCGCGGCCCTCGCGCAGGCCATCACCTTCCTGGCCTACATCTCGATGTTCGTCGGCAACCGCGACAACCGCGGCGGCGGCATCCTCGTGCTCTTCCTCGGCCCCGTGGCCGCCGGCGTGGTCCAGATGGCCATCAGCCGCACCCGCGAGTACGACGCGGACGAGGACGGCGCGACCCTCACGGGGGACCCGCTCGCGCTCGCCTCGGCCCTGCGCAAGCTCGAGCGGGGGGTCGCCGCCGCACCGCTGCCGGCCGAGCGCGACCTCGTCAACGCCAGCCACATGATGATCGCCAGCCCGTTCAGGGCCGCCGACCTCAGGACCATGATGTCGACGCACCCGCCGATGGCCGAGCGCATCGCCCGGCTCGAGGCGATGGCGACCGGCTACCGGCAGTACTGAACGGCTGCTTCACCGAGGGACGTGCTCAGCGGTAGTTGACGAACTGGAGGGCGACCTCCAGGTCGGACTCCTTGAGCAGGGCGATGACCGTCTGCAGGTCGTCACGGTTCTTGGCCGAGACCCGGAGCTCGTCGCCGGTGACCTGCGTCTTGACCCCCTTGGGGCCCTGGTCGCGGACGATCTTGCCGATCTTCTTGGCGTCCTCCTGGCCCAGCCCCTCCTTGAGGGAGGAGTCGACGCGGTACTCACGCCCCGAGGCGCGCACCTCGCCGGTGTCGAGGGCCTTCAAGGAGATGCCCCGGCGGATCAGCTTGGTCTGGAGCACGTCGAGGACGGCCAGCGCGCGGTCCTCGCTGTTGGCGGAGATCGCGATGGTCTCTCCGCTCCAGGCCACGGAGGCGTCGGTGCCCTTGAAGTCGTAGCGCTGCGACACCTCCTTCGAGGCCTGGTTGAGGGCGTTGTCGACCTCCTGGCGGTCGATCTTGCTGACGACGTCGAACGAGCTGTCGGCGGCCACGGTGGCTCCTTGCGCGAGGGGGACGGGTCTGGGGTACGATTCTCGGCCGAGGCAGGTTGCCCGAGCGGCCAATGGGAGCTGACTGTAAATCAGCCGGCTGATGCCTTCGCAGGTTCGAATCCTGCACCTGCCACGCTCGCGTGGCCTACCCGCCCTGCTCGCCACACGTGGCGGGCAGGCGTGTAGGCTGCTCGCGCCGCCCCGATAGCTCAGTCGGTAGAGCGTCTCCATGGTAAGGAGAAGGTCTAGGGTTCGATTCCCTATCGGGGCTCAGGTTCGGGCGTTCTCGCCTGGCAGGGTCTGTTCTTCCGTCCTGCCGGTGCGGGCGCACCCGTCCGGGCGGGATAGCTCAGGTGGTAGAGCAAACGGCTCATAATCGTTGTGTCGCGGGTTCAAGTCCCGCTCCCGCTACACCGAACCACCCGCACCTGTTCGCCCCGGCCTCCGCCGGAGCGAGATCGCCGAACCGAGAGAGAGCACCCCGTGGCCAGCAAGCACGCGGACGTCCGCCCCAAGATCACCCTGGCGTGCACGGAGTGCAAGGAGCGGAACTACATCACGCGCAAGAACCGGCGCAACACCCCGGACCGGCTCGAGATGAAGAAGTTCTGCCCGCGTGAGCGTCAGCACACGCTGCACCGCGAGACCCGCTGAGGCACCCGCGTGCCCGTCGACGCTGAGCGCGTGGGCACCGTCGTCGCCGGACCCGTGGGCTACGACGTCGGTCGCGAGGTCCTCCGCGACTTCGCCCGGGCCACCGCGGTCGGCTCGACCGTGCACCCGGCCCACGTCGACCGCGCCGCCGCCCTCGATCTGGGCCACGACGACGTGGTGGCGCCCCCGACCTTCGCTGCCGTCGTCGCGCAGCAGGCCGAGGGGGCTTTCGTGCTGGATCCCTCCTCCGGGATCGACTTCTCCCGCGTCGTCCACGGCGAGCAGCGCATCACCCACCACCGGCCGATCGTCGCCGGGGACGCCCTGAGCACCACGGTGGTCCTGCAGTCCGCGCGCACCATGGCCGGCAACGAGATGATCACGCTGTGCTCGAGCATCGTCGACGACCAGGGTGCTCCGGTGGCCACGTCCACGTCCCTGCTCGTCGTCCGGGCGGAGCCCGCCCCGTGACCGGCGACCTGTCTGCGGCCACGGGAGCGCCCCGGCTCGCCGGCCTCACCGTCGGCGACCAGGTCGCCTCGCGCACGGTCCACGTGGCCCGCGAGCACCTCGTCCACTACGCCGGCGCCTCCGGCGACCGCAACCCCATCCACTGGTCCGACCTCGCGGCGCGCGAGGCCGGGCTGCCCGACGTCGTGGTCCACGGGATGCTCACCATGGCGCTGACCGCCTCGCTGGTCGCCGACTGGGCGGGCGACCCGGCCGCGGTGCGCGAGCACGGGGTGCGCTTCACGGGCCTGGTGCCGGTCGACGCCCGCGAGGGGGCGGACGTCGAGCTCTCCGCCAGCGTCAGGTCGATCGACGCCGACAGCGGCACGGTCGTCCTGGACCTGCTCGCACGCAGCGCCGGCTCCGCCGTGCTGGGCCGGGCCCGCGCCACCGTCGCCCTCGCCTGAGGGCCCTCGCCGCCCTCCCCGTCGATGACAGACTGACGCCGGGCACCGCCCCACCCCCGCCGAGAGGACCCACCCCGCACGTCATGGCCGACACCGACGCACCTCGCCCCGCCCCGAACGACCCGACGAGCGCTGACGGCGCCCTCCCGGAAGGCGACGTGGACGAGGAGGTCGCCGCCGCCGAGGTCAACTACGACGCCCAGTTCTACCCGGCGAGGCCCCGGTCGCTGCGCCCCCGCGCGCGGCGGAGCGGGATCTTCCTGGACCAGCGCCCCCCCTTCGAGGCCGACGGGCGCAACAAGGCCTACGTGGAGTGGCTGCGCAACCAGTCGATGCTGGGCGACGCGGACTCCCTCTCCCGCCAGCTCTCCGGGCAGTCGAGCATGTGGCAGCACGCCTACGCCTCACCGAACCCCCGGGCCGCCGTCGAGCGGGCCTCGGTGTGGTTCACCGCCTACCCCCTGTCGACCATCACCGCCCCCGGGACCTCGTTCCTGGCGACCCTCGGCTCCCAGGAGCTGTGGGACGCCTTCGCGCAGATCGGGATCCGCGCCGTCCACACCGGTCCGGTCAAGGGCGCGGGCGGGCTGACGAAGTGGGACCTGACGCCCAGCGTGGACGGGCACTTCGACCGCATCTCCATGGCGATCGACCCGATCTTCGGCACCGAGGAGGAGTTCCGCGACATGTGCGAGACGGCGGCCGAGCACGGCGGCACCGTCATCGACGACATCGTCCCCGGGCACACCGGCAAGGGCGCTGACTTCCGCCTCGCGGAGATGAACTACCTGGACTACCCGGGCATCTACCACATGATCGACATCCCTGAGTCCGCCTGGCACCTCCTCCCGGACGTCCCCGACGGCGAGGACTCCGTCAACATCGACGAGGCCACCGAGAAGGCGCTGCAGGACGAGGGCCACATCATCGGCCAGATGCAGCGGGTGATCTTCTACGAGCCGGGCGTCAAGGAGACCAACTGGTCCGCGACCCCCCCGGTGCTGGACACCAGGGGGCAGACGCGGCGCTGGGTCTACCTGCACTACTTCAAGGCGGGGCAGCCGTCGATCAACTGGCTCGACCCCACCTTCTCGGGGATGCGCCTGGTCATCGGCGACGCGCTCCACTCCCTGCTGGACCTGGGCACCGGTGGTCTGCGCCTGGACGCCAACGGGTTCCTCGGCGTGGAGAAGTCGCTCGAGCAGCCCGCCTGGTCGGAGGGGCACCCGCTCTCGCAGGCGGCGAACCAGATGATCGGCTCGATGGTGCGCAAGGTCGGCGGCTTCACCTTCCAGGAGCTGAACCTCACCATCGACGACATCAAGGAGACCTCGGAGGCGGGGGCGGACCTCTCCTACGACTTCGTCACCCGCCCGGCGTACCACCACGCGCTGGTCGCGGGCGACACCGAGTTCCTCCGCCTCACGCTCCGTCTGGCCAGGGAGGCGGGCGTGGAGCAGGCGTCCCTCGTCCACGCCATGCAGAACCACGACGAGCTGACCTATGAGCTCGTGCACTTCGCCACGCGCCACGCGAACGAGGAGTTCGAGCTGGGCGGGGTCACCATGCTGGGCGCGGACCTCGCGGAGACCGTCCGCGAGACGCTGCGCCAGGGCGTCGCCGGTGAGGCGCACCCCTACAACCTGCTCTTCACGACCAACGGCATCGCCTGCACCACGGCGTCCTTCATCGCCGGGGTCCTCGACGTCGCCGACGTCACCGACCTCACCCCCGAGCAGGTGGAGGAGATCACCCGCGTCCACCTGCTCCTCGCGATGTACAACGCCCTGCAGCCCGGCGTCTTCGCGCTCAGCGGCTGGGACCTCACCGGGGCGGTCACCCTCGACCGCGACCAGGTGCGCTCCCTCGTGCGCTCCGGCGACACCCGTTGGATCCACCGGGGCGCCCACGACCTGCTCGGGACGAACCCGAACGCGTCGTCGTCCTCGTCGGGGATGCCGCGCGCGCACTCGCTCTACGGGAGCCTGCCCGAGCAGCTCACCGACGATCGCTCCTTCGCGAGCCGGCTCGCCCGGATCCTGGCGGTCCGCGAGGAGCACGGCATCGCCACCGGCCGGGTCCTCGACGTGCCGGCCGTCTCCCACCGCGGGCTGCTGGTCATGGTCAACGAGCTGCTGACCGGCGCCCAGCAGGTGACGGTGCTGAACTTCTCCGCCGACGACGTCGACGCGACCGTGCTCTCGGACGAGCTGGTCCCCGGCTCGGTGGTCGTCGACGCCTTCAGCGACGAGGAGATCGGCACGGTCGACGCGCTGCACACCGTCTCGCTCAGCCTGCCCGGGTACGGGGGGACGGTGCTGCTGCTGACCGCTCCGCCGGAGGAAGAGGACTCCGAGGAAGGTCCTCGGCTCTGAGCGCAGGGACCGCCCCCACGGCGACACCGGCCGCGCCCCCCGAGGTCCGCGCGGCCAACGTCGCTGTCGGGGTGGCCTTCGCGCTGAACGGCACGGCGTTCGCCAGCTGGCTGGCGCGGGTGCCGCAGGTCCGGGCGCTGCTGGACCTCACCGACGGCCAGCTGGGCGTGCTCCTGCTCGCGCTGTCCGTCGGCGCCGTGACCGCGCTGCCGCTCGCCGGCTCCGTGGTCCGGGCGCTGCGCCCCGGCGGCGCCGTGGCCGCGGGGGCTCTCTCCGTGGCCGGGGGGCTCGTGCTCGCCGGTGTCGGCGCCCAGGTGCTCGCCACGCCGCTGGCCGCCGCCCTCGGCCTGCTGCTCGTCGGCGCCGGCTCGGGGGTCTGGGACGTGGCCATGAACGTCGAGGGCGCCGAGGTGGAGCAGCGGCTGGGGCGCACGGTCATGCCCCGCTACCACGCGGCCTTCTCCCTGGGGACGGTCGCCGGGGCGGGGCTGGGCGCGCTGGCCGTCGCCGCCTCGTTCCCCGTGGCCTGGCACCTCGGCCTCGCCGCCGGGGCGTCCCTGCTCGGGGTGCTCGTCGCGGTGCGGCGGTTCCTGCCGGTCGAGCCCCCGGACCCGGACCCTGCCGCGCCCGTCGCTCCCCCGGCCAGCCCGTGGGCGGCGTGGCGCGAGCCCCGCACGCTGGCCATCGGCACGCTCGTGCTGTGCGCCGCCTTCGTCGAGGGCGTCGCCAACGACTGGCTCGCCATCGGCGTCAACGACGGGTACGAGACCTCGCAGGTGGTCGGGGTGCTGGCTTTCGCGGTCTTCCTCGCCGCGATGACCGGGGGGCGCCTGCTCGCCGGCCCGCTCATGGACCGCCTCGGGCGCACCCGCGTCGTCGGCGTCAGCTTCGGCCTCGTCATCGCGGGGGTCGTCGTGGTCGTCCTCGGGCCTGCGGTCTGGTGGGCCTTCGTCGGCGCCGCGCTCTGGGGGCTCGGGGCCGCCGTCGGCTTCCCCGCAGGGATGTCCGCCGCGGCCGAGGAGGGCGACGCGGCGGCGCGGGTCTCGGTGGCCGCCACGATCGGCTACGCCGCCTTCCTGGCCGGGCCCCCGCTGCTCGGCTTCCTCGGCGACGAGATCGGCGTGCACCACGCCCTCGCCGTGGTCGCCGTGGTGGCGGTCGGCGGCATCGCCCTCTCCAGGGTGGTCGCGCCGCCGCGCGTCCCCGCCCGTGCCTAGCCTTGTCGTCGTGACCCCGCTGCTGACCGCCCCCGACGAGCTTCCCGCCGAGTCCTTCGCCGGGCTCACCACCCTGGGGGTCGGGGGAGCGCCGCAGCGGATGGTCGTCGTCGAGAGCGAGGCCGAGCTCATCGACGCGGTACGGGCCGTGGACGACGCGGGGGAGAGGCTGCTGCTCGTCGGAGGCGGCTCGAACCTGCTGGTGGCCGACGGCCCGCAGCCCGTGACCGCGGTGGTGGTGCGCACCCGCGGCGTGGACGTCCCCCCCTACGAGGCGTGCGGCGGGATGATGGTGACGGTGGCCGCCGGCCACGAATGGGACGAGCTGGTCGCGCTGACCTGCGAGCGAGGGCTCTCCGGGATGGAGGCGCTGTCCGGGATCCCCGGGTCCACCGGCGCGACGCCCCTCCAGAACGTCGGCGCCTACGGCCAGGAGGTGGCGGACACCCTCGCGTCGGTCCGCACGTGGGACCGCCGCGACTCCCGCGTGCGCACCGTATTCGCGGCCGGCTGCGGCTTCGGCTACCGCACCTCCCGGTTCAAGGCGCCCCCCGCGGGCGAGGAGCCGGGACGGTTCGTCATCCTCGACGTCACCTTCCAGCTGCGGCCCTCTCCGTGGTCCGCACCCGTGCGCTATCCCGAGCTGGCGCGCAGGCTCGGAGTCGAGCCGGGGGAGCGCGCCCCGCTCGTCCCCGTGCGCGAGGCGGTCCTGGCCCTGCGCGCCGGCAAGGGCATGGTGCTCGACCCGGCGGACCCCGACACCGCGAGCGCCGGCTCCTTCTTCACCAACCCCGTGCTCGACGCGACGAGCGCCGCCGGGCTCCCCGAGGCCGCGCCCCGCTACGACGCCGGTGACGGGCGCGTCAAGACGTCCGCGGCCTGGCTCGTCGAGCACGCCGGGTTCTCCCGCGGGCACGGGCTGCCCGGACCCGCCTCCGTCTCCACGAAGCACACGCTCGCCCTGACCAACCGCGGCGGGGCGAGCGCCGAGGACCTCCTGGCCCTGGCGCGCGAGGTCCGTTCCGGGGTCCAGGAGTCTTTCGGGATCACGCTGGAGGCGGAGCCGAACCTCGTCGGCTGCTCGCTCTGACGCCTTCGGGGCACGCCGTGTCCCGACGTGCCCCGGCGGCGGCTAGGAGGCCTCGCCGAGCAGGGCGGCGATCCGCCCCACGCCCTCGGCGAGAGCCTCGTCGCCCAGCGCGTAGGACAGCCTCAGGTAGCCCGACGGCCCGAACGCCTCGCCGGGGACGACGGCCACCTCGGCCTCGTCCAGCAGCACCGACGCGAGGTCGGCCGACGAGGCGATCGTCCGACCACGGATGGTCGTGCCGATGAGACCGTGGACGCTGGGGTAGGCGTAGAAGGCGCCGCGCGGCATGGGGCACCCGACCCCCTCGATCGCGTCGAGCGCGGTGACCATGGCGCGGCGCCGGCGGTCGAAGGCCTCGCGCATGGCCGACACCGCGTCCAGCGACCCCGACACCGCGGCCAGCGCCGCCCGCTGGCTGACGTTGGCGACGTTCGAGGTCAGGTGCGACTGCAGGTTGGTCGCGGCGGCGACCACGTCGAGCGGCGCGATCATCCAGCCCACCCGCCAGCCTGTCATGGCGTAGGTCTTCGCCACGCCGTTGATGACGACGGTGCGGTCCGCCAGCTCGGGGACCTCGACCGGCACGGAGGCCCGCTGCGCGCCGTCGTAGAGCAGGTGCTCGTAGATCTCGTCGGTGATCACCCACAGGCCGTGCTCGGCGGCCCAGCCGCCGATCGCACGGACCTGCTCCGGCGTCCACACCGCCCCGGTGGGGTTCGAGGGCGAGCACACGAGCAGCGCCTTCGACGCGGGGGTGCGCGCCGCCTCGAGCTGGTCGACGGTGGGGACGTAGCCCTGGGTCTCGTCGGCGAAGAC
Source organism: Actinomycetales bacterium (assembly GCA_038243415.1). Taxonomy (GTDB): domain Bacteria; phylum Actinomycetota; class Actinomycetes; order Actinomycetales; family Quadrisphaeraceae; genus CADCUY01. The sequence goes on from JBBSRD010000039.1 coordinate 11,029, forward strand.
CTCGACGGCGACGCCGCCGGCGAGGCTGATGGCCTCGGGGTACGTCGTCCAGTACGGCGCGGGCAGGATCACCTCGTCGCCGGGGTCGAGCAGCGTCGCGAACGCCGTGTAGACCGCCTGCTTGCCGCCGTTGGTCACCAGCACCTGCTGGGGGGAGACCTCGTAGCCCGAGTCCCGCAGGGTCTTCTCGGCGACGGCCTTCCGCAGCTCCGGGAGGCCTGCGGCCGGGGTGTAGCGGTGGTTCGCCGGGTCGTGGCAGGCTGCCGCGGCGGCCTCGACGACGTCGCCGGGTGTGGAGAAGTCGGGCTCCCCGGCGCCGAAGCCGATCACCGGCGCCCCTGCCGCGCGCAGGGCCTTGGCCCTGGCGTCGACCGCGAGGGTCGCCGACTCGGAGATGGACGCCACGCGGTGGGAGACGCGTCGCGCGGTGCTGGCCGGGGCGGTGGGATCGCTCACGCCCGCGATCCTCCCACCTGTGCCAGGTCGCGCGGGCGCGTGCTGCGCCCTGCGACGGCGGCGGACCGGCGTCGAGCCGGGCCGGGCGGGCGCCGAGCCGGACCGGCGGGGCCGGCCGGGAGCGAGCGACGCGGGAGCCGGCGACCTCGCGTACACTGATCGGTCGGTGGCTCGTCGCTGCCTCTTGGGGAACGACCAGTACGCCTGTCCTTCGGGTTCGCTGGCTCTGCGGGAGGGCGTTCCACCGATGCTGAGGGTAGTGGCGCAATTGGTAGCGCACCGGTCTCCAAAACCGGCGGTTGCGGGTTCGAGTCCCGCCTGCCCTGCTGTCGTGGTCGGCCGCTCAGCGAGCCGCAGGCCGCTGCGGGGGGCGGTCGATGCCGTCGTGACCCGGCGCCGAGCACCGACCGCAGGAGGAATCGAGGGGCCATGAGCCAGATCACCCGTGCCGCGCAGGGGCCCGAGGAGTCCGCGGCTCCCGCCGGACCCTTCGCCCGGCTGGTCGTCTTCCTCCGCCAGGTCGTGGCGGAGATGCGCAAGGTCGTCTACCCCAGCCGCCAGCAGGTGCTGACCTACACCGTGGTCGTGCTCGTCTTCGTCCTGGTGATCATGGCGTACGTCTCCGTCCTCGACTACGGGTTCGGTCGCCTCGTGCTCTGGGCCTTCGGGGGCTGAGCGCCGCACGCGACCGCCACCGTCCCGTACGACACTCCTTACAGGAAGCAGGTTCCACCGTGCCAGACCAGTCCTCCGACGCCATCGCCGTCGACGAGCCCCTCGAGGGGCGGGCGCCGGCCGACGCCCCTGCCGCGGCAGACGGCGCGGGCGAGGTCGACGGCCAGGTCGAGGACGTGGTCACCGACGCCGAGGACCTCGGCTCGCTGGAGAGCGACGCTGCGCCGGCCACCGCCGAGGACGCTGTCGCGGGCGCCGCTGGCGGGACCTCCGCCGACGGAGCCCCCGGTGAGGACGAGGAGGACGAGGACGCCGACCCCCTGGAGGAGTTCCGCGCGCAGCTCGCCACGGCCATCGGCGACTGGTACGTCATCCACTCCTACGCCGGGTACGAGAACCGCGTGAAGGGGAACCTCGAGTCCCGCGTGGGCAGCCTCAACATGGAGGACTACATCTTCCAGGTCGAGGTGCCGATGGAGGACGTCCGCGAGATCAAGAACGGGCAGCCCAAGATGGTGCGGCGCGTGCGCATCCCCGGCTACGTGCTGGTGCGGATGGACCTCACGAACGAGTCCTGGGGCGCGGTGCGCCACACCCCCGGCGTGACCGGGTTCGTCGGCAACACCCACCAGCCCGTCCCGCTCAGCCAGGACGAGGTGTTCTCGATGCTGAGCTCCACGATCGCGCCGAAGGAGTCCACCACCAAGAAGGCGCCGGTCCTCACCACCGTCGACCTCGAGGTCGGGCAGTCGGTCATCGTCAAGGAGGGCCCCTTCGAGACGATGCCCGCGACCATCGCCGAGATCGACGTCGCCGCGCGCAAGGTGCAGGTGCTCGTCTCCATCTTCGGGCGCGAGACGCCCGTCGAGCTCTCCTTCGACCAGGTCGGGGAGATCTGAGCACCACCACCGCGCCACCCACCGCACGAACCCTGACCCACGGGTCGACCAGCCAGCCCTTACGGAGAAGCCATGCCCCCCAAGCAGAAGACAGCCACAGGGCTCATCAAGCTCCAGATCAACGCCGGCGCCGCGAACCCCGCGCCGCCCATCGGCCCCGCGCTGGGCCAGCACGGCGTCAACATCATGGAGTTCTGCAAGCAGTACAACGCTGCGACGGAGACCCAGCGCGGCAACGTGATCCCCGTCGAGATCACGGTGTACG
>JBBSRD010000040.1:0-13267 GCA_038243415.1 Actinomycetales bacterium
GGCGGAGGCCAGCGCCTCCACGAGGAGGCCGAGGGCGAAGGCGCCCGCGAGGTTGACGAGCAGGATGCCGGCCGGCACGCCCCCGCGAGCGGGCAGCGCAGCGTCCAGGATCTCCCGCGCGAGCACTCCCGCGGCCCCTCCCGCTGCGACGAGGCCCACCGCGACCAGTTCCTCACGGGCGCGCCTCGGGATCAGCCCTCCTTGGCGCCGTGCCCCGGCTCGTGCTCCGCCGGCGGGCGCAGCTCGCCCGAGCCGTCGATGACCAGGCCGGTCTCGTCGGGGTCGGTCGAGGACGTGCGCACCTCGTCGGGGACGGAGTTGACGCCCATCGCGGCCGCGACCTCCTCCTCGCTCACGGGGATGGTGACACGACCGGTCTCGTCGGTGGGCTCGCTCATGGTGGTGCTCCTTCGGGTGAGGATGAGGGACGGTCGGCGCGCAGGCGCCGGGGGAGTGCTCAGGCCTCGGGGTCGTGAGCCTCTTCGGGCACCTGGTCGGCGCCCTCACCGTTGCTCACGGACAGGTGACGGTCGGAGACCACGTGCCGGCCGCTGCCGATCTCGGCCGCGGTGCCGTCGACCCACATGTGGGGCTGGGGCGGGAGCCCCGCGGCCTCGATGGCGCCGTTGAGGGCATCGATGATCACCTGGTGGTCGTCGCGGTAGTGCTCGTCACGGGTCCTGGTGACGATCGACTGGATGAGCTGCTGGCGCTCTGCCGGGTCCGACGGCGCGGGCAGCACGTCCGCCTCGTCGGTGGCGAGGGGCCTGCCCGTCCCGGAGTCACCGGGGTCGTCGAGGCTGGACGTGGTGTCGTGGCGCGGGCGCATGGCCCATGACTACCACCGCCCGCCCCGAACCGCACGGCCCGCCCAGCGCCCACGGGGGACCGGGGAGCGCGCGCGCAGGTCGAGGGTGGGGCTCAGGCGACCCCGTACAGCCGATCGCCGGCGTCGCCCAGGCCCGGCACGATCCACCCGCGCTCGTCGAGCCCCTCGTCCAGGGCCGCGGTCACCACGCGCACGTCCACCGAGACGCCCTGGAGCGCCGCCTCCACAGCGGCCACGCCCTGCGGGGCAGCGAGCAGGCAGATCGCGGTGACCCGCGTCGCGCCCTCGCGCGCGAGGTGGGTCACCGCGGCGGCGAGCGTTCCCCCCGTCGCGAGCATCGGGTCGAGGACCACGACGTGACGCCCCTCGAGCGTGGGGGGCAGGCGCTGCGCGTAGGTGGAGGCCTGGAGCGTCTGCTCGTCGCGCACCATGCCCAGGAAGCCGACCTCGGCGGTGGGCAGCAGGCGCTGCATCCCCGCGAGCATCCCGAGCCCGGCGCGCAGGATCGGTACCACCAGGGGGCGGGGGCTCGCCAGCAGCACGCCCGACGTGGTGGTGACCGGGGTGCGCACCTGGGTGGCCACCACCTCGACGTCGCGCGTGGCCTCGTAGGCCAGCAGCGTCACCAGCTCGTCGGTGAGCAGCCGGAAGGTGGGGGAGCCCGTCGCCTCGTCCCTCAGGACGGTCAGCTTGTGAGCCACGAGCGGATGGTCGACGACGTGCAGTTCCACGAGAACGACCCTAGTGGGTGCCCGAGGTGTGAGGCGCTGCCACGATGGCCCCATGGGCTACTTCACGGCGGTGCTGGTGGGTGAGGGCGGCGACGGCGCGCCGCGCGGCTGGACGGCGGTGGGCGCGGACCTCGAGGAGGTCGACGACGTCGACGCCCTGGCGGACGTGGTCACCGACGCGGCCGCTGCCTCGACGAGCGCGCCCGGCTCGGTGCTGGTGGTCCTGGAGCGTGAGGACGCGTTCTTCGCGCTCGCCCGCGAGGTGGACGGCGACCTCGCGCTCTTCGTCTCCGACGCGGACGCCGCCGAGGACTCGCGCTACGCCGACGCCCTCCAGGACGCGGTGCCCGCGCCCGTGCCCACCGCGGACCCGGCCGCGCTCGGAGCCGGGAGCGCCGGGAGCGCCGGGAGCGCAGGCGGTGACGGGGAGGAGCGCTCGGGGGCGCCGCGCGCCAGCTGGGCGGGGCGCCCGGCGCTGCTGGAGGACCTCGGCGTCAGCGCCGCCGAGCTGGTCCGCGTCACCGAGAGCCACGACACCGCGAGCGCCCTCACGGTGCTCGGGGAGGCCGCGGGCTTCGCGGAGCTGCTCGAGGAGCTGCGCTGACCGGTCGAGACGCTGCGCTGGCTGGTCGAGACGCTGCGCTGGCTGGTCGAGACGCTGCGCTGGCTGGTCGCGGCGCCGCGAGCAGGAGCGACGGCGACGAGGCGCTGGTGCGCCGCGCCCTCGAGGCCGCGCAGGCGCTCGTGGGCGGCGACCACGCTCGGGCCTCGGAGCCCGCCGGCCGGGTCGACGTGCAGGTCGACGTGCCGGTCGGGGCCGTGGTGGCCGGCGCCGACGGCCAGGTGCTGGCCGTCGCCGTCAACGCCCGCGAGGAGACCGGCGACCCGACCGCGCACGCCGAGGTCCTGGCTCTGCGGGCGGCCGCGGCGGCCACCGGGTCGTGGCGGCTGAGCGGGGCGACGCTCGCGGTCACCCTGGAGCCGTGCGCCATGTGCGCCGGTGCGGCCGTGCTCTCGAGGGTGGAGCGGGTGGTCTTCGGCGCCTTCGACGCCAAGGCCGGGGCGGTCGGCTCCCTGTGGGACGTGGTGCGCGACCGCCGCAGCGGCCACCACCCGGAGGTGGTCGCCGGGGTGCTGGCGGACGAGTGCGGAGCGCTGCTGAGGGAGTTCTTCGCCGCGCGTCGCGGCTGAGGGAGCCCGCCCGACCCCGGTGAGGTCAAGGCGGGGTCGCTGCGTGCCGATGCGGTGGCGTGAGCCGTCTCCTCCTGCACGAGCGCCGTGGCCCGCGCCTCGCGCTCGCCGTCGCCGTGCTCGCCGTGCTCGTGGCCGGCCTGGTCAGCCCCCTGGCCAGCGCGGTCCTCGCGGGGGCGCTCCACCTGGTCTCCGCCGGCGCCGGTGCCTTCGTCCTGTGGCGCCGCGCCGGTCACGGGCTGCTGCCCCGCGGCGTCGAGGGCCTCGCTCCCTGGGGCGTGATGGCCGTCGTGGCCTGCGCCGGGGTCGTCGCCGCCCTGCACGTGGCGGACCCCACCGGGAGCGGGCCGCGGCTCTGGTGGTTCACGGGGCAGGCGGTCGCGGGGCTCACGCTCGTCCCGCTCGCGATGACCCGGGCGGGCCTGCGCCAGCGCGTCCCCGGCCAGAGCTGGGCCGACGTCGCCATCGCGGTCGTCGGCCTGGGCGTCGCGGTGGCCCTCTGCGCCGAGGTGGGACCCGCCGTCGGGCTGGGGAGCCTCGCGACGGTCTCGCTGGTCGGCGACGTCGTCTTCCTGGCCGCCGTCACGTGGCTGAGAGCCACCCGGGTGTACCCCGAGCCGCTGGTCCGGTGGCTGATCGCCGTGGCGATGGCGTACAGCGTCCTCGACGCGGTCCGGCTCCTGGTCCCGGAGCCGCCGGCGGCGCTGGTGGCGGTGGGCGCAGCCGCGGGGCTGCTGGCCTCGGTGCACCTCGTCCACATCGGCACGTTGCTCGGCTCCAGGGACGACTCCGGACCTCTCGCCACGACGTCCCCGCGGGCGAGACGGTCCCGTCTCCTGCTCGCGGTCCCCTTCGTCGCCACGGTGCCGGTCGCCGGGATCGTGGGCCGTCTCCTCCCCGAGGCGGAGCTCTCCCCGTACCTGCTGGGTTCTGCCGCCTCCGTCCTCATGGCGCTGGCCCTCGTCCGCGCGCACGGGCTCGTCAGCCACGCCGAGACCCGCGCCGAGCGTGACGTCCTGACGGGCCTCCACGACCGCAGGGGCTTCGTGCGCGCGCTGGAGGACCGAGGCCACCTCGCCTCGGGCGACGCCCGGATGTGCCTCGTGGACCTCGACGGCTTCAAGCTCGTCAACGACCGGCTCGGGCACGCCGCAGGCGACGCCCTGCTCGTCGCGATCGCCCGGCGCCTCACGACCGCGCTGCCCCACGGGACCGTCGTCGGGCGCCTCGGCGGCGACGAGCTGGTCGTGTCCGTCCACGCGCCCGACGTCGGCACGGCCGCCCAGGCGGTGCTCGACGTGTTCTCGGAGCCGTTCGACCTCGGTCCGCAGCGCGGCCACCTCGTCGCGGCCGCCTCCGTGGGCGTCGCCGACATCGCCCGGGGCCTCTCCGTCGAGGAGGCGCTGCGGCGGGCGGACATCGCGATGTACACGGCCAAGGAGAGCGGGCGGGGCCGCTGGACGGCCTACGAGGAGGGCCAGCAGCACAAGGTCCTCGGCGACGCCACCACCCTCGTCGAGCTGCGCGCCCTGCTGCGCGGTCGCGAGCACGCCGCAGAGGCCGGGACCAGCGATCCCGGTCGCCTCGTGCTCCACTACCAGCCGGTCATGGACCTGATCACCAGCGAGCCCACCGGGCTGGAGTGCCTGGTCCGGTGGGAGCACCCGCGGCGCGGCCAGGTGCCCCCGGACGACTTCCTGCCCCTGGCGGAGTCCGCCGGGCTCGGCGCCGACGTCGACCGGTGGGTCCTGCACACCGCCCTGGCGCAGCTGGCCGTCTGGGACGCGGCCGGCCACCCCCGACCGATCTACCGCATGGCCGTGAACCTGGGGCTCTCCAGCGTGCGCTCGGCCACCCTCGTCGAGGACGTCGACGCGGCGCTGACCGCCAGCGGGTGCCTTCCCGAGCGCCTGCTCCTGGAGATCACCGAGCACGACGAGCTGCCGTTCGACCCTGTCGCTGCGGCGCGCCTGCTGACGTTGAAGGAGCGCGGCGTCAGCATCGCCCTCGACGACTTCGGCACCGGGTACTCCTCGGTCGGCTACCTGCGGCGGTGGCCCGTCGACGCCATCAAGCTCGACCGCTCCCTGCTGCCCGTCGCCGGGGCCGAGTCCGCCTTCGCCGCCACCGACGACCCCCTGGAGCTGCTCGACGGGGTGGTCGCCCTCGCGGCCGCGCTGGGGCACGACGTGGTCGCGGAGGGCGTCGAGCACGCCGACGACGACCGCGCCGTGCGCGCCGTGGGCGTGCGCTTCGCGCAGGGGTGGCTGTACGCCAGGCCGATGCTCGCCGAGGCCCTGGAGGAGTGGTGGCGCGCGCGGGAGACCGACAAGGCGGCTGCCGCAGCCGCCCTGGCTGCCGCTCGGCCCGCCGCACCTGCCCGGCGGCCGTGGGGCTCCGCCGCCGACGCCACCGACGCCCCCGCGGCCACCGGCGCCGCCTCGTCCGAGAGCGCAGCGGGAGCGACCTCCGGGGTGGCCCCGTGAACCCCCTCGCGCCGCGCTGGGGGAGCGGTTCCCGCCGCTGGGCGCTCGTTTGGGGGCTCGCAGCGGTGGTGCTCGTGACCCTCGCGGTCCTGGCGCCGTCGCGCGCCGTCGTGCTGCTGGGCGTCGCCGAGGCCGGCGCGGCGCTCGCCGCTGTGCTCGTGCTGCACCGCCGAGGCGTGCTGCTCCATCGGATCGGGCTGTCGGTCGTGACCCTGCTGGTCCTCCTCGCGTGCTCGAGCGCCGTGCTCGCCCTGGCCGGGCCCGGCGCGCCGCTCGCGACGGCCCTGGTCGCGGGCGGGCAGGTGGTGGTCCTCGTCGGCTGCGTCCCGCTGTTCATCGCCCACGCCGATCCCGCCGCGAGCCCGCGCCGGGCCAGGGTCCTCGGCGCAGAGGTGGCCATCGTCGCCGTCGGCACCAGCCTGGCCGTGCTCCAGGCGTTCGTCCACGGGCGCGCCCTCGGGGTGGGCCTCTCCGCGACGACGACCTCGGCCATCGACCTCGTGAGCCTCACCGTCTTCGCGTGGCTGCTGCTCACCCGGCGTCGCCTGCTGCCCTTCGTGGCGCTGGGCATCGTCGCCGGCGGCCTGCTCATGGTGCAGAACTACCTGGCGACCTCCCAGGGCATCCCCCTGGGTGGCGCGGAGGAGTTCGGCCAGCCCATCGGCGTCCTCGGAGCCCTGCTCCTCGGCGCCGCGACCACCCATCCCTCGCTGGTCACGCTCGTCGCCGGCCGGTACCGGCCCCTGCTGCGCAGCGGCGCCGCGAGGCTCACCGTCGTGGTCCCCTTCGCCTGCATCCCCGTCGCCGCGTGGGCCAGCGGCGTCCTCGACCCGGCGTCGCGGCTGCCCGCCGGTCTGATCATCGCCGCTGCGGTCGCGATCAGCCTCCTCGCGCTGACGACGGCGTTCGGTCTCGTCGGCGACACCGAGAGGGCCGCGGAGACCGACCCCCTCAGCGGGCTCCCGGGTCGGCTCGGGGTCATGCGCCGCCTCGACGAGCTCCACGCGGCCGGAGCACCGACCGCGGTCGTCCTCGTCGACATCGACGACTTCACCGACGTCAACCAGCGCCACGGGCAGGAGGTGGGCGACGCCGTGCTCGTCGCGATCCTCCAGCGGGCCGCCGCCCACGTGCCGCCCGGAGCCGTCGTCTCCCGCCTGTCCGGCGACGAGCTCCTCCTGCTGCTCCCCGAGTCCGTGCTCGACGCGCGGTGGCTCGCCGACCCCGGTGAGCGCGTGCGCGAGGTCTTCGCCGAACCCTTCACCGTGGCTGACGTCGTGATGACGATGAGCGCCAGCGTCGGCGTCGCGGGGCTGCTGGACCGGCCCGACGGGCTCTCGCGCGACGCCCTGGCCGACGCGGACGTGGCCCAGCGCCTCGCCAAGACCCGCGGCGGTGACCGCTGCGTCACCTATGACGAGACCGTGCGCGCCGAGGTCATGGAACCCGTGCACCTCATGCGCGACCTGCGGATCATGCTCGGACCCGTGACCGGCTCCCCGCCCGGCGCGGTCGGGATGGACGAGGTGGGGCACCTCGTCGTCTTCTACCAGCCCATCATCGACGTCGCCTCGGGCGCGCCCGTCTACGTCGAGGCGCTGGTGCGGTGGCTGCACCCGCAGCGCGGCATGGTCTTCCCCGACACGTTCCTGCCTCTGGCCGAGATCGGTGGCGTCGCTGCCGCGCTCGACCGGGCCGTCATGACGCAGGCCCTGCGCCAGCTCGCCGAGTGGGACGCCGCCGGCCTCGGGGTGCAGCGCGTCAGCGTGAACCTCGGCGGCGCCAGCATGCGTGAGGGCGGTCTGTGGACCTTCGCGGTCACCGCGTGCCGCGACGCCGGGGTCGGCCTCGACCGGCTCGTCCTGGAGATCACCGAGCACGACGCGCTCGACGTCGACGGCGGCGTCGTGGAGGACCTCCTGGCGCTGCGCGACGCCGGCGTCCAGGTGGCCCTGGACGACTTCGGCGCCGGCCACGCGTCCGTCGGGTACCTGCGCCGCTGGCCCGCCAGCGTGGTCAAGCTCGACCGCTCCCTGCTGCCCTCGGTGAGCCCCCCGGCGCACCACGAGGCGATGCTCGACGCCCACCTCCTGCTCGTCTCCGTCGCCGACCTGGTGCACGCCCTGGGGCTGCGCCTGCTCGTCGAGGGCGTCGAGGACGCCCGCGACGAGGCGCTGGTGGCCTCGCTCGGTGCGCAGAACGCCCAGGGGTATCACTTCTCACGGCCCGTCCCGGCCGGGGAGCTCGCGCGGTGGTGGCGCGCGCAGCCAGCGCCCGCCAGCCCGTCGGTGGTGGTGGCTGCGAGGGCGGCCGGGGAGCGGGTAACGTAGCCCCCGGTGGCGTGTCCGAGCGGCCGAAGGAGCACGCCTCGAAAGCGTGAGAGGGTGAGAGCCCTCCGTGGGTTCAAATCCCACCGCCACCGCTCAAGAGAAACCCCTGACCCGTCTCTGGGCAGGGGTTCTCTCGTGTCCGGGGTGTTTCCTGCGCTGGTTGAGGCGCGACCGGACCGACGTGCCGAACGGCGAGCCGCTGGGCGTGAGGGTGGCCCCGCCGAGGGCCCCGCGCACGCGAGGGGCGCTCGGGCCGACGAGACGTCGGCCCGGGCGCCCCGGGGGTGTCGCTGGATCAGCTCACGTCGTAGCGGTCCAGCATCATGACCTTGTCCCACGCCGTGATGAAGTCCTCGACGAACTTCTCGCTGCCGTCGCTGCTGGCGTAGACCTCGGAGACCGCGCGCAGCTCGGAGTTCGAGCCGAACATCAGGTCGGCGCGCGTGCCGGTCCCGACCACGTCACCGGCCTCGTTGCGCCCCTCGAACTGGGACTCGTCCTTCGAGGTGGCGGTCCAGGTGGTGTCCATGTCGAGCACGCTGACGAAGAAGTCGTTGGTCAGCTGGCCCGGACGGCTGGTGAGCACGCCCCGCGAGGAGCCGTCCCAGTTGGTGCCGAGGACCCGGAGGCCTCCGACGAGCACCGTCATCTCCGGGGCGGTCAGCGTGAGCAGGTTCGCCCGGTCCACCAGCATGAACTCGGCCGGCAGCGGGTTGCCCTTGCCCTCGTAGTTGCGGAACCCGTCGTTCTTCAGCTCCATGGCCTCGAAGGACTCGACGTCGGTCGTCTCCTGCGTGGCGTCCGTGCGGCCCGCGGTGAAGGGGACCGTGACGGTGTGGCCGGCGTCCTTCGCGGCCTTCTCCACGCCGGCGCAGCCGCCGAGGACGATGACGTCGGCCAGCGACACCAACTGGGCGCCGCTCTGGGCGTCGTTGAAGGCCTGCTGCACACCGCGGAGCGTGCTCAGCGCCGGGCGCAGCCCGGCCGGGTCGTTGACCTCCCAGCCGTTCTGCGGCTCGAGGGCGATGCGGGCGCCGTTGGCCCCGCCGCGCTTGTCGGACCCGCGGAACGTCGAGGCCGAGGCCCACGCCGTGGAGACCAGCCGGTCGACGCTCAGCCCGGAGTCGAGGATCTGGGTCTTCAGGGCCGCCACGTCGTCGGCGTCGACCAGCTCGTGGTCCACGACCGGCACGCGGTCCTGCCAGAGCAGCTCCTCCTCCGGCACCAGGGGGCCGACGTAGCGCTGGATCGGGCCCATGTCGCGGTGGGTCAGCTTGAACCAGGCGCGGGCGAACGCGTCGGCGAACTTCTCGGGGTTCGCCAGGTAGTCGCGGGTGATCCGCTCGTAGACCGGGTCGACCTTGAACGCGATGTCGGTGGTGAGCATCGACGGGTGGCGCGTGAGCTGGCCGTCCTCGGGGTCCGGGACGGTGTTCCTGCCGCCGCCCTTCTCCGGGCGCCACTGCCAGGCGCCGGCCGGGCTCGTGTAGAGCTCCCACTCGTACTTGTAGAGGTTCTCCAGGTAGTTCATCGACCACTGCACGGGGGTGGTGGTCCAGATGACCTCGAGCCCGCTGGTGATGGTGGAGCGGCCCACGCCGTTGTGGAAGGTGTTCTTCCAGCCCAGGCCCATCTGCTCCATCGGTGCGCCCTCGGGCTCGGCGCCGATGTACTTCTCGGGGTCGGCCGCGCCGTGGGTCTTGCCGAAGGTGTGGCCGCCGGCGATCAGCGCGACGGTCTCCTCGTCGTTCATCGCCATGCGGGCGAAGGTCTGACGGATGTCGTGCGCGGAGGCCAGCGGGTCGGGGTTGCCGCCCGGGCCCTCGGGGTTGACGTAGATGAGCCCCATCTGCACCGCGGCGAGCGGCCCGTCGAGCGTGCGCTCGCCGGCGTGGCGCTCGTCACCGAGCCAGGTCTGCTCCGGCCCCCAGTAGACGTCCTCGTCGGGCTCCCAGGCGTCGGGGCGCCCGCCGCCGAAGCCGAAGGTCGGCAGACCCATGGTCTCCAGCGCGCGGTTGCCGGTGAAGACGATGAGGTCGCCCCAGGAGAGCGACGCGCCGTACTTCTGCTTGACGGGCCACAGCAGGCGCCGCGCCTTGTCGAGGTTGGCGTTGTCCGGCCAGCTGTTGAGCGGGGCGAAGCGCTGCATCCCGGCCCCGGAGCCGCCTCGGCCGTCGCTCACGCGGTAGGTGCCGGCGCTGTGCCACGCCATGCGGACGAAGAGGCCGCCGTAGTGGCCGAAGTCAGCGGGCCACCAGTCCTGCTGGGTGGTCATCACCGCGTCGACGTCGCGGGTGAGGGCCTCCATGTCGATGCCTGCGAACGCCTCGGCGTAGTTAAAGCCGGCGCCCATGGGGTTGGACGCTTCCTGGTGCTTGCGCAGGATCTTGAGGTTGAGCTGGTCGGGCCACCAGTCCTGGTTGCTCCCGCCCTGGGTGGGGTAGCGGAACTCGCCCCCGATGGGGCAGCCGCCGGCCTCCTCCTTGCTCATCTTGCTCTCGACGGTGACGTGGTCGGTGCCGGTGTCTGTGTCGGTCATCGGTGGTCCTCTCGGAGGGGGCTGGTGGGGAAGAAGAAAAAGATCAGGGCGTCTGGGAGCACGCGGCGCAGCGGCCCCAGAAGATGACCTCGGCCTCGTCGACGGAGAAACCGTCGACGCGGGACGGGGCCAGGCAGGGAGGCTCGCCGACCACGCAGTCGACGTCGGTGATGGCGCCGCACCCGCGGCACACCGCGTGGTGGTGGTTGTCGCCGACCCTCGACTCGTAGCGCGGCACGGAGCCCGACGGCTCGATGCGCCGCACCAGCCGCGCGGCGGAGAGGACCCGCAGGACGTCGTACACCGTCTGGTGCGAGACGTCGGGGAGCTCCTCGCGGACGAGGCGGATGACCGTCTCGGTGCTCGCGTGGGGGTGGGCGTGCACCGCGTCCAGCACCGCGAGGCGCGGAGCGGTGACGCGCAGGGCGGCGTCGCGGAGCGTCTGCCGTCCGTCCTGCTGCGTCATCACACCGTCACTCTGGCGTGTTTTCTGGAATCAGTCAAGTAACGGTGGTGGAGCGTCGAGGTCCAGGCCGTGCCGGGGGCTCCCGGCTAGCCTTCCGCCATGTCAGCCGGTACTGCGCTGCCCGACGGTGGGCCGCTCACCTCAGAGTCCTCGCTCTCCCGGCCGGTGGCCACCGTCAACGGCCGCGCCGTGCCCCTGACGGGTGTCCCCGTCCACACGACCGCGCTCGACTGGCTTCGCGGCGCCGGTCTGACCGGGGCCAAGGAGGGGTGTGCCGAGGGGGAGTGCGGGGCCTGCTCGGTGCTCGTCGCCCGTCCCGCCCGTGCCGGACTCAGCGGTGCTGGCTCCACGACCTGGACGGCGCTGAACGCCTGCCTCGTGCCGGCGCTCGCGCTCGACGGCCAGGAGGTCGTCACTGCGGAGGGCCTGGGCACGCCGCAGGCCCTGCACCCCGTCCAGGCGGAGATCGCCGAGCGCGGTGGCTCGCAGTGCGGGTACTGCACGCCGGGCTTCGTCTGCAGCATGGCCGCGGAGTACTACCGCGCCGACCGCACCGACCGCGCTCCTACGGACCGCCCCCACGCCGAGCACGGGCCCAACGGCTTCGACCTCCACGCCATCGCCGGAAACCTGTGCCGCTGCACCGGGTACCGGCCGCTGCGCGACGCCGCGTGGGCTCTGGGCCACCCGGACCGAGCAGACCCGCTGGCCGTCCGCCGCGCCCGGCCCGCCCCGGACCCGTCACCCACGCGGGTCCGCACCGCCGACGGCGAGTACGTCCGCCCCACCACCCTCGCGAGCGCCCTCGAGCTCCTCGCGCAGCGCCCCGACGCCGTCGTGGTCGCCGGCTCCACCGACCACGGGGTCGAGGTCAACCTGCGCGGAGCCCGCCCGGCGCTGACGATCGCCCTCGACCGCCTCGCCGAGCTGCGCCGGTTCGAGGTGACCGAGCACCACGTGGACGTCGGCGCGGCCCTGAGCCTCACCGAGGTCGAGGACGCCCTGGGCGGCGCGCTGCCCCTGCTCTCCGAGATGGTCCCGCGCTTCGCCTCCCGCCTGGTGCGCAACGCCGCGACGCTCGGCGGCAACCTGGGGACCGCCTCGCCCATCGGTGACGCCGCCCCCGTGCTGCTGGCCCTGGACGCCTCGCTGGTCCTGGTCTCCGCCGCGGGGGAGCGCACGGTGCCCCTGTCCGGGTACTTCACCGGCTACCGCGCCAGCGTCCGCGAGGCCGGGGAGCTCGTCGCCGCGGTGCGCGTCCCGCTCCCGGTCGCCCCGGTCGCGTCGCTGACGAAGATCACCAAGCGGCGCTTCGACGACATCTCCAGCGTCGCCGTCGCCATCGCGCTCGACGTCGTGCCCGACATGATGCAAGGCGGCGCGCTGAACGGTGATCGGGGCGTGGTCCGGTCGGTGCGGATCGGCCTGGGCGGGGTCGCCGCCACCCCGATCCGCGCGCTCGCCACGGAGGCCGCGCTCACCGGGGCGACGTGGGACGCAGCGGGCGTCGCCGCGGCCGCCGACGTCCTCGCCCGCGAGGGCCCGCCCCTGGACGACCACCGCGCCAGCGCCGCGTACCGCTCCGCGATGCTGCGCCAGGCCCTGCTGCGCCTCCACGCCGAGCATCCCGGTGCCGGTGCCGGTGCCGGCGCCGACGACGCCCCGCGCGCTCATGAGGGAGCCTCCTCGTGAGCGCCCTGGCCGAGCGCCCCGCGGGCGCGGTGGTCGGCCGCAGCGTCCCCCACGAGAGCGCCGCCGGGCACGTCACCGGCGACGCCCTCTACACCGACGACCTCGCCGGGCGCACCCACGGCGTGCTGCACGCCTGGCCGGTCCAGTCGCCGCACGCCCACGCCCGCATCACCCACCTGGACGGGGCGCCGGCGCTCGCGGTGCCCGGAGTGGTGCGCGTGCTCACCGGCGCCGACGTGACCGGCGTGAACGACGCCGGGGTCAAGGGCGACGAGCCGCTGTTCCCCTCCGAGGTGCAGTTCGTCGGGCACGCGGTCTGCTGGGTGCTGGGGGAGACCCTCGAGGCGGCCCGGCTCGGCGGCGAGGCGGTGCAGGTCGGCTACGAGCAGCTCCCCTCCCTCATCACCGTGCAGGAGGCGATCGAGGCCGAGAGCTTCCAGGGCGGGGCGCCGCGCCTGGAGCGCGGCGACGTCGAGGCGGGGCTGGGCGCCAGCGCCCACGTCTTCAGCGGCGAGCTGGGCTTCGCGGGCCAGGAGCACTTCTACCTCGAGACCCACGCCTCGCTGGCGCTGGTCGACGAGGCCGGGCAGGTCTTCGTGCAGTCCAGCACCCAGCACCCGTCCGAGACGCAGGAGATCGTCGCCCACGTCCTGGGCCTGCGCAGCCACGAGGTCACGGTGCAGTGCCTGCGGATGGGCGGGGCGTTCGGCGGCAAGGAGATGCAGCCGCACGGCTACGCCGCGGTGGCGGCCCTCGGCGCGGTGCTCACCCGGCGCCCGGTACGGGTCCGGCTGAACCGCGGCCAGGACATGACGATGTCCGGCAAGCGGCACGGCTTCCACGCGCAGTGGCGGGTCGGCTTCGACGACGCCGGGATGCTCCAGGCGCTGGACGCGGTGCTCACGTCCGACGGCGGGTGGAGCCTGGACCTCTCCGAGCCGGTCCTCGCCCGGGCGCTGTGCCACGTCGAGAACGCGTACTTCATCCCGGACGTCCGGGTGGA
>JBBSRD010000041.1:0-13246 GCA_038243415.1 Actinomycetales bacterium
ATCGTGGCCGCGGTGGTGGGGCGCGTCGTCGCCATCGCCGTGCCCGTCGGCGCGGCGGTCTTCCTCCTGCGCGACGGCACCCTGCGCGGCGACGTCCTCACCCTCGCCTGGTCCGCGCTCGTCGGCGCCCTGCTGTGGACCTCCGCCGGCGCCGAGCTGGCCTGGGCGCGCGGGCGCCGCCGGGCCGCCGCCATCGACGTGCGCTCGCTGGTCACCGCCGCCCTCGTGGTGCCCGCCGCCACACCCCTCTCGGCGCTCGCGGACCGCGTGGGCCTCGGCGCGGCAGGCGCAGACAGCCCGGTGGTGCTCATCGACGAGGCCGGGGCCCCGGTGGGGGTGCTCGACACCCGCGCCGCGGCGAGCGTGCCGGACGAGCGGCGCGCCCTGGTCCCCGCCTCGGCCGCGGCGCACGCCGTGGCACCCGGCGCGCTCGTGGGCCTCTCCCTGTCCGGGCGCGAGCTGTTCGACCTCCTGCCCGCGCTCCCCGCCGAGCCGTGGGTGGTGCTGGCGGCCAGCCCCGCCGCCTCCCCAGCCCGCGTCGAGGTGGTCGGCGTGCTGCGCTCCCGCGACGTCGCGGCGGCGATGAGCGGGCGCAGGAGGCCCGCCCGGGCCGGCGAGCGCCGCTAGGTCCCGCCGACCGGTGCTCACCCCGCACCTAGACTCCCCGCCCGTGACCGACCCCGCTCCGCTCCCGCCCACCGACCGCGGCGAACCGGTCGGGGCTGCGCTGCACCGCGGGCCCTTCCGCGAGGGGGACCGCGTCCAGCTCACCGACCCGCGCGGGCGCCTGCACACCATCACCCTGGCCGCGGGCAAGGACTTCCACACCCACCGCGGCTTCTTCCCCCACGACGAGCTCATCGGCGCGCCCGAGGGCACCGTCGTCGCCACCACCGCCGGCATCGAGCACCTCGCGCTGCGCCCGCTCCTCGCCGACCACGTGCTGTCCATGCCCCGCGGCGCCGCCGTCGTCTACCCCAAGGACTCCGCGCAGATCGTCGCCATGGCCGACATCTACCCCGGCGCCCGCGTCGTGGAGGCGGGGGTGGGCTCGGGCGCCCTGACGATGTCGCTCCTCCGCGCCGTCGGTGACAACGGCAGCCTGCACAGCGTGGAGCGCCGCGCCGACTTCGCCGACGTCGCCCGCGGGAACGTCGAGTCCTTCTTCGGCGGTCCCCACCCCGCGTGGTCCCTCACCGTCGGCGACCTCGTGGAGGAGCTCCCGGGCCTCGCGGCGCCCGGCACCGTGGACCGTGTCGTGCTGGACATGCTCGCCCCCTGGGAGTGCCTGGACGCCGCCGCGACGGCGCTGACGCCCGGCGGGGTGCTCATCGGGTACGTCGCGACCGCCTCGCAGCTCTCCCGCCTCGCGGAGGACGCCCGCGCCGACGGCCGCTTCACGGAGCCGACCGCCTGGGAGTCCCTCGTCCGCGGCTGGCACCTCGAAGGTCTCGCGGTGCGCCCGCAGCACCGGATGATCGGGCACACCGGCTTCCTCCTGACGGTGCGCCGCCTCGCCGACGGGGTGTCCCCGCCGCAGCGCCGCCGCCGCCCCTCCAAGGGCGCCGCCGAGGCAGCCGAGGCCGCGAGGGCCGCGGGGGAGAAGGACACCAGCGGCCTGGTCTCCCCGTGGGCCGGCGACTTCGAGGCCGGCGCCGCGGAGGAGGACCTCAGCGCGGAGCTGGGCATGAGGAACGTCTCGGACAAGAAGGTGCGGCGCGCCGCACGGGAGGCCCACAGGGGAGTCCCCGGGGCGGGCGGGACCCTCTCGACGTAGCGTGGTGCCCGCCGGGGGGCGCCTTCGCTCCGCACCGGCCGGGCACCAGACGCCGCGTCGACGGCGGGCCCGGGCGGACACCGGCACGGTTACCGGGAGGGTGACGTGGGCGAGGAGAGCACCGCTGACCAGCAGCGCGGACGAGGCGGGGACCTCGAGCTGAGGCTGCGCGAGGCCGCGTCCTCGCTGCGCGCCGAGCACGAGCGCGCCCTCGCGCTGAGACGCCAGCTCGACGCGTCCGGCGCCCAGAACGACCGCCTCGTGAGGACCCTCACGGAGGCGCGCGAGCGGATCGTCGCCCTGCGCAGCGAGGTCTCCAGCCTCGGGCAGCCCCCCAACGGGTACGCCACCTTCCTGAGCGCCCACGAGGACGGCACCGCTGACGTGGTGCAGGCCGGTCGCAAGCTGCGCGTCGGGGTCTCCCCGGACATCGCGCTCGAGGCTCTCGGCACCGGCCAGGAGGTCCTCCTCAACGAGACGCTCTCCGTGGTCGCACCCGGGAGCTACGACCGCGTCGGCGAGGTCGTCATGCTCAAGGAGCTCCTCGACGAGGACCGCGCGCTGGTGACCACGCAGGGCGACGACGAGCGCGTCGTCCACCTCGCCGCCCCGCTGCGCGCCGAGCGCCCCCGCGTGGGCGACGCCCTGAACCTCGACCCGCGCTCCGCGGTGGTCTTCGAGAAGATCCCGCGCGCCGAGGTCGAGGAGCTCCTCCTGGAGGAGGTCCCCGACATCTCCTACGCCGACATCGGCGGTCTCACCTCCCAGATCGAGGCCATCCGCGACGCCGTCGAGCTCCCCTTCGCCCACCCCGAGCTGTACCGCGAGCACGGGCTGAAGGCCCCCAAGGGGATCCTGCTGTACGGCCCGCCCGGGTGCGGGAAGACGCTCATCGCCAAGGCCGTCGCCCGCTCGCTGGCCATGGCCTCCGCAGAGCGGGCCGGCCTGTCGGAGGTGCGCAGCTACTTCCTGAACATCAAGGGCCCCGAGCTGCTCAACAAGTACGTGGGCGAGACCGAGCGCCACATCCGCCTCATCTTCGCCCGGGCCCGCGAGAAGGCCTCCGAGGGCACGCCCGTCGTGGTGTTCTTCGACGAGATGGAGTCGCTGTTCCGCACCCGCGGCTCGGGTGTCTCCTCCGACGTGGAGACCACGATCGTCCCGCAGCTGCTCGCTGAGATCGACGGGGTGGAGCGCCTCGACAACGTCATCGTCATCGGCGCCTCGAACCGGGAGGACATGATCGACCCGGCGATCCTGCGCCCGGGCCGCCTCGACGTGAAGATCAAGATCGAGCGGCCCGACGCGGAGAGCGCACGGGACATCTTCACGCGCTACCTCACCCCCGACGTGCCGCTGCACGCCGACGACCTGGCGCAGAACGGTGGGTCCCCGAGCGCGACCGTCGAGGCGATGATCGAGCGCACCGTCGAGCGCATGTACGCCGAGAGCGAGGAGAACCAGTTCCTCGAGGTCACCTACGCCAACGGCGACAAGGAGATCCTCTACTTCCGCGACTTCAACTCCGGGGCGATGATCCAGAACATCGTCGACCGGGCCAAGAAGTCCGCCATCAAGGACCTCCTGACCCTCGGGGCCCGCGGGATCCGCATCGAGCACCTCATCGGGGCGATCGTGGCGGAGTTCAAGGAGAACGAGGACCTGCCCAACACCACCAACCCCGACGACTGGGCGCGGATCTCGGGCAAGAAGGGCGAGCGGATCACCTACATCCGCACGATCGTCCAGGGCAAGGACGGCACCGACCACGGGAAGTCCATCGATACCGTCGACGGCACGGGCCAGTACCTGTAGGTCGCCTCAGCGGGCGCGACGGCGGGCGGTCAGGCGCGCCAGCGCCCGCCAGCCCACGAGCAGGGCCCCGAGGACCACGGTGGTCACGACCACGAAGCTCAGCGCGGTGCCCTGGCCGGAGACCGCGCGCAGCGCCATCCCGCCGGCGACGGCCGCGACCCACACCACGGCCCCGGTGGGCAGCGCCGCGGGGCGGCGCCAGGCCCTGGCCAAGAGCCAGCCCGCTGCGGCGCCGGCCAGGAAGGGCCACGCCGTGACGGCGATGCCGGGCAGCGTGAGGCCCTCGGCGTGCGAGCCGCGGCCGATGGTGGCGAAGGCGACGACGCACGCGGCGTCAGCCACCCCCGCCAGGACCGGTCGTGGCGTCGCGGCGCCGGGAGCGGTGGCGGGGGACGTCGTCGGGGCGCTCACGCCTCCACGGTAGGTCGTCGCCCCGGGGCCGGCGTCGGCGACGACCCGGACCAGCCGCCCGCCCCGACCGGCCCGCGAGCCTCGCGCCTACCCTGGGCCCGGTGAGCGTGCGCAGGGTCATGGGCCTGGAGACCGAGTTCGGGGTCCTCGCACCCACCGCCCCCGAGACGTCCCCGGTCCTCCTCTCCAGCCAGGTGGTCAACAGCTACGCCCGCACCCGTGGCGGGCGCAGCGCCGGGCGGGCCCGCTGGGACTACGAGGACGAGGCACCGCTGCGCGACGCCCGCGGGTTCGAGATGAGCCGCGCCCGCGCCCACCCCTCCCAGCTGACCGACGAGCCGGCCCCGACGGGCTCGACCACGAGGTCCATGGAAGGGCTGCTGGACGACCCGGGCCAGGCGAACCTCGTGCTGACCAACGGCGCCCGCCTGTACGTGGACCACGCCCACCCGGAGTACTCCTCGCCGGAGGTCACGTCCCCGCTGGACGCGGTCCGCTGGGACGCCGCCGGCGAGCAGGTCGGGCGCGACGCGCTCACGGCGCTCAACGCCACCCCCGGGCTGGAGGCGGTGCGGCTGTACAAGAACAACACCGACGGCAAGGGCGCCGCCTACGGCACGCACGAGAACTACCTCATGCCGCGCTCCACGCCCTTCCCCGCCATCGTCGCGGGGCTGCTGCCCTTCTTCGCCTCCCGCCAGGTCCACGCCGGCTCGGGGCGCGTGGGTCTCGGGGCGCAGGGGCGCACCGCGGGCTACCAGCTGAGCCAGCGCGCGGACTACGTCGAGGCCGAGGTGGGCCTGGAGACGACGCTGAAGCGCCCGATCATCAACACCCGCGACGAGCCGCACGCCGCCTCCGACCGCTACCGCCGCCTCCACGTGATCATCGGCGACGCGAACCTCTGCCAGGTCGCCACCTACCTCAAGATGGGCACCACGGCGCTGGTGCTGCGCCTCATCGAGGACGGCGCCGCCCCCGACCTCGCGCTGACCGACCCCGTGGGCGCGGTGCACACCATCAGCCACGACGTCTCGCTGCGCGCGACGGTGGCGCTCAGCGACGGGCGCCGCCTCACGGGGGTGGAGCTGCAGCGCGAGTACCACCGCGCGGCCGCCGCCCACGTCGAGCGCCGTGACGGCAGCGACGCGGACCCTCAGACCCTCGACGTGCTCGACCGGTGGGGGCGCGTGCTGGACACCCTGGAGACCGACCCCATGAGCCTGACCGGCCAGCTCGACTGGGTCGCCAAGCTGCGCCTGCTCCAGGGCTACCGCGACCGCGACTCCCTCGCCTGGGACTCCCCGCGACTGGCGCTGGTGGACCTGCAGTACTCCGAGCTGGACCCGCGCCGCGGGCTGCACCAGCGCCTGGCCGCCCGCGGCGACGTCGAGCAGCTCGTCAGCGCCCAGGACGTCCTGTCCGCGGTCACCGACCCCCCCGAGGACACCCGGGCCTACTTCCGCGGGCAGTGCCTGGCCCGCTACGGCGACCAGGTGGCCGCCGCCAGCTGGGACTCGATGATCTTCGATGTCCCCGGACAGGGGGCGCTGCAGCGGATCCCCATGCTCGAGCCGCTGCGCGGGACCCGGGAGCACACGCAGAGCCTCTTCGAGCGCAGCCCCGACGCGGCGTCCCTCGTGGCGGCGCTGCGCGGGCGCGCGTGAACCAGGAGGGCGGCTCGAGCGGGCGCCTCGAGGTCGACGTCGCGTCCCTGGGCCCCGGGGGCGCGTACCCGTGGCTGACCGCGACGGTGGTGCCGCGGCCCATCGCCTGGGTCTCGACCCTCTCCGCTGACGGCGCCGACAACCTCGCGCCCCACTCCTTCTTCACCGTCGCCTCCGCGGAGCCCCCGGTGGTCTCGTTCACGTCGGTGGGGACCAAGGACACGCTGCGCAACATCAGGGAGACCGGCGAGCTCGTGGTCTGCCTCGCCCCGGAGGCGCTCACCGAGCAGGTCAACCTCACCGGGGCCGGGTTCGAGCACGGGCGCTCCGAGCTCGACGCTGCTGGCCTGGCCCGTGAGCCGTCCGCGGTGGTCGCCCCGCCGCGGGTGGCGCGCTCCCCGGTGGCGCTGGAGTGCGTGGCCGCCGGTGAGCACTCCTTCGGGGACTCCGTGGTGGTGTTCGGCAGGGTCGTCCACGTCGCGGTGGCGCGCGACGTCCTCGCCGACGACGGGCTCCCGGACGTCACGTCGCTGGCCCCGCTCGCCCGCCTCGGACGTGACCAGTGGTCCCGCCTCGGCGAGGTGTTCTCGCTGCCCCGGGTCACCGTCGAGGACCACGACCGGTCCTGAGCCCCGCGGATCAGACGCGCGGGCGCGCCAGCACCGGCACGTCGCGCGCGGCCAGTCCCACCCGGTGCCCGGGGGCCAGGCCCGCCGCCTCGCTCGCGGGGAGCTGGACGAGGACCTCCTGGTCCACCCCCGGCCCATGACGGGAGCCCCCGTCGCCCAGGCGCACCCGCACCCGGCTCGCGGCCCCCAGGAACGTCACGCTGGTGACCAGCCCCTCCTCGAGGCCCCCGCCGGTCGAGCGTCGCTCGCCGCGGTCCAGCGCCACGTCCTCGGGGCGCAGGAGCACCACCGCCTCGCCCTCGTGGGCGGTGGACCCCGGCAGCAGGTCGAGCTCGCGCCCCAGGACGTGGGCCCTTCCCCCGCCCAGGCGCGCCGGGACCCGGTTGACGTGGCCGACGAACTCCGCGACGAACACGCTCCCGGGCCGGCGGTACAGCTCCTGCGGGCTCGCGATCTGCTCCAGGCGGCCCTCGCGGACCACCCCCACGCGGTCGGCCATGCTCAGCGCCTCCTCCTGGTCGTGCGTGACCATGAGCGTGGTGGTGCCCACCTCGCGCTGGATGCGGCCGATCTCCTCGCGCAGCTGCTCGCGCACCTTCGCGTCCAGCGCGGACAGCGGCTCGTCCAGGAGCAGCACCTGCGGCTGGACCACCAGGGCCCGCGCCAGCGCCACCCGCTGCTGCTGCCCACCGGACATCTCGTGGGCGAAACGGTTCGCCTGGGCTGAGAGCCCCACCAGCTCCAGCGCCTCTCCGGCGCGGCGCGCCCGCTCGGCCGCCCCCACCCCGCGCAGACGCAGCCCGAACGCCACGTTGTCCCGGGCGTCCAGGTGCGGGAGCAGGCTGTAGGACTGGAAGACCATGCCCATGTCCCGGCGGTGGGCCGGGACGCGCGCGAGGTCGCGACCTCCCACCACCACGGCCCCGGTGTCCGCGCGCTCCAGACCAGCGAGGACCCTCAGCGCCGTGGTCTTCCCGCACCCCGAGGGGCCGAGAAGGGTCACCAGCTCACCGGGAGCCACCGTCAGGTCGAGCCCGTCGAGGGCGGCCACCGCGCCGAAGCGGCGCACCAGGCCCTCCAGACGGACCTCAACGCCCTCCGTCGCCGACCCTGGGCCACCGGGGTCGCCGGCGCCCGCGGGCGGGGCGGGGGAGGGGCTGGTCGAGGTGCTGGTGCTCACGCTGCATCGCCTCCGGCGGTCGTGGGGGTCAGTTCCGGTGCGGGCCGCCGCCGCAGGGTGGGGGCGACGGTGATCGCCAGCAGGAGCACGAAGGCCACCAGCAGCGAGGCGAGCGAGGCGGCGACGGAGAGCCCGGCGTCGCGCTTGCCGACGAGGTTGATGGCGACGGGAAGCGTGTCGTAGCTGAGCAGCGAGGCGAAGGTGAACTCCCCGAGCACGAGGGCGACGGTGATCACCGCCGCGGAGAGCACCGCGCCGCGCAGGTTCGGGAGCAGCACCCGCAGCAGCACCGTGGGCCAGCGGGCCCCCAGGCTGCGGGAGGCCTCGACGAGGGTGATGACGTCGAGCCCGCGCAGGCCGGCGTCCAGCGCCCGGTGGGCGAAGGGCAGCGCGAGCACCACGTAGGCGAAGAAGAGGGTCAGCGGGGAGACCCCGAGCAGGTAGCTCACCCACGCGTAGACCGGCGCGATGCCCACGACCGTGACGATGGGTGGCACCGCCAGGGGGAGGAGGCACACCACCTCCAGGGGTCGGCGCGCCCAGCGCAGCCGCAGCGTCACGAGCAGCATCGTCGGCAGCAGCAGCGCCAACGTCACGAACGCCGTCAGCGCGGCCAGGGCCAGCGAGCTCAGGATCGGCCCGGTCAGCGCCGGGTCTCTCACCAGCGCCACCCACGCCGCCCCGGAGCGCCCCGTGGGCGTGCGCAGGGAGAAGTCCACCATCGCCAGCAGCGGGACCACGAAGAAGACGCCCGCGAGGCCCAGGACGACCCAGCGCAGCGTGCGCTCGCCGCCGCGGCCGGCGCTCACCGCGACCACCGGGTCGAGCGCCGCGCCAGGAGCCCCTGCAGGAGCATCACCGCGGCGACGAGGACCACCATGCCCAGCGCCAGGACCTTGCCGAGGTCCGCCCGCCCGAGCAGCACCTCGGAGGTGAGCGCCGCGCGGATCTGCAGCGGCACGATGGGCGAGCCCTGGCTGACCAGCGCCGCGGCCGTCGCGTAGGAGGAGAGCCCGCTGGCGAAGAGCAGCAGCAGCCCGGACGTGAACGCCGGCGCCAGCAGCGGGCCGCCCACGAGGCGCCAGTACTGCCACCGCGTCCCACCGAGAGTCGTCGTCGCCTCACGCCAGGTGGGCTTGACGCCGTCGAGCGCGGGCAGGAAGACGATGACCATCAGCGGGACCTGGAACGAGCAGTAGACGAGCACCAGGCCCGGCATGGCGAACAGCCACACGCCCGACGCGAAGATGTTCACCCCCAGGTCCGCCAGCGCGAGGGTCACCACCCCCGAGACGCCCAGCGTGGCGATGAACGCGAACGCCAGCGCGACCCCGCCGAACTGCGCGAGCACCCCGCACACGCTGGTCACCACCTGGCGCAGGACGCTCACCGCCCCCGGGCGCCCGGCCGAGGCAGCCCCGGGCGTCGCGATGACGTAGGCGATCAGCCCCCCCGCCACGCCACCGATCAGCGCCGTGGACCCCGCCAGGAAGATGCTGCGCCAGAACGCCGTCAGCACCGTGCGGTCACCGAACGCGGAGAGCCCAGCGAGGGAGAACCGCCCGTCAGGGCCGGTCAGCGCCCCGGTGATCACCACCACGAGGGGGATGAGGAGAAACAGGACCACCAGCAGGGTGAAGGGCACCAGGCCCAGCGAGGCGAGGGCGTCTCCGGCCCAGCGCCCCCGCGCACCCCGACCTGACGGCGTCGGCGGTGCGTCAGGCCCGGGTGCTGCTGCGGGCGCCGCCGAGGCCGGTGCAGCGTCGGCAGCAGCGCTCACGAGACCGCCGCCGCCCACGCCCCTGACAGGTACTGCGCCCCGGCCTCGGCCTGCTCGGGAGTGAGGATGACTGGCTTCCCCTCGACGTCGGGCAGGGCCCCCGACGCCGCCTCGTCGAGCGTCCCGGCCTTCTCCATGGCCTCGGCGCGGATGGGCCGCGCGCCCCCGGCGAGCCAGATGTTCTGCCCCTCGTCGGAGAACACGAACTCCTGCCAGAGCCGTGCGGCCGCCGGGTGGGGCGCGTTCTTGCTGACAGCCTGGTGGTAGTACGACGCGGTCAGCGCATCCGTCGGCACCACGACCTTCCACGTCGGCAGCTGCTCGGTGACCCCCGCGTTCGTGTAGTCCCAGTCGATGACCACCGGGGTCTGCCCCGAGGTGATCAGCGCCGGGGTGGGGTCGACGGGCAGGAAGTTACCGGCCTGCTTCAACCGGGAGAAGAAGTCCACGCCAGGCGCCAGGTCGTCCGCGCTGCCGTCGTTGGACAGCGAGGCCATGAGCACCCCCGAGAACGCCGCCGAGGCGGTCGTGGGGTCACCGTTCAGCGCCACGGCCCCCTTGTACTCGGGCTTCAGCAGGTCGTTGACGCCCGTGGGCTCAGGGACCTTCGCGGAGTCGTAGCCGATCGACATGAAGCCGCCGTAGTCGTTGATCCAGCCACCGTCCTCGGCCTTGTTCTCCTCCGGCACGTCGTCCCAGGTGCTGACCTCGTAGGAGGCGAACAGGTCGGTGTTGGCCAGCGCCACGGCCTGCCCCAGGTCGAAGACGTCGGGCGCACGCGGGTCCGTGCCCAGGCGCTTCGCGGCGTCGATCTCGTCCTGGCTCGTGGCGTCCGGCTGGTCGGAGTTGACCGTGATCCCGTACTTCTCGGAGAAGGTCGAGATCATCTCCCCGTAGTTCGCCCAGTCCGGGGGAAGAGCGATGACGTTGAGCTGGCCCTCCTTCTTCGCTGCGGCGACCAGGGCGTCCATGCCGCCCAGGTCCTGCACGGACGTGGCGCTCGCGGCCTTCGCGGCGTCGCCGGTGGCCTTGGGAGGTGCTGGGGGCGCGCAGCCCGCGACGGTGAGGGTCAGCGCGAACGCGCTGACGAGGAGGACCGAGGGTGCGAGGCGTGCGCTCATCGGAGCCAGCTTCCTGGGGTGCACTGCGCCGACGTCCGTCGTCGGCCGCCTCAGTATGGGTCTCTCGATCAGCCCGTCCTCCGGCGACGTGGCGCAGGGGTGCGCCGACTCTCCGCCATGAGCCCTCGCCTACCATCGGAGCGACCGGATCGAGCCGACCGAGGAGGCCAGGTGGCGAGCCAGGAGCAGCAGCGTCCGTCGCGGCGCGAGCGCGAGGACGAGCAGGTCGAGCACGAGCCCCTGCCGGGCGGTGCGTCGTCGACGACGACGAGCGCCGACGAGGGCGTGGACGACCTCCTCGACGAGATCGACGACGTGCTGGAGTCCAACGCGGAGCAGTTCGTCCGCCAGTACACCCAGAAGGGTGGCCAGTGACGGCCGATCGGTCCCTTCTCTCCTCGGGAGGCCTGCCGCCGGTCTTCGCGGCCACCGGATCGGCCTCGTTCTCCGAATTCCTCGACTCCCACGGTGGGCCCGGCGGAGCGCCCTCACCGGGCTCGCTCGCGGCGCCGGCGCCCCACGCCACCACGATCGTGGCGCGGGCCACGGCGGACGGCGTGGTCATGGCCGGTGACCGCCGGGCCACCGCGGGGTCGATGATCGCCCACCGCGCCATGGAGAAGGTCTTCCCGGCCGACGCCACCACCGCCGTGGGGATCGCCGGCACCGCGGGCCTCGCGATGGAGCTGGTGCGCCTGTACCAGGTGGAGCTCGAGCACTACGAGAAGATCGAGGGCTCCACGCTGTCCCTGGAGGGCAAGGCCAACCGCCTGGGCTCCATGGTCCGCGGCAACCTCGGCGCCGCGATGCAGGGTCTGGCGGCCGTCCCGCTGCTCGCCGGCTACGACGAGCGCTCGGGCCTGGGGCGCATCTACAGCTACGACGTGACCGGCGGCCGCTACCTCGAGGACGGCTTCCACGCGATCGGGTCCGGCTCGGTCTTTGCCCGCGGGTCCCTGAAGAAGCGGTGGCGGGCCGGCCTGGGCGACGCCGAGGCGGTCGAGGTCGCCGTCGAGGCGCTCGTCGACGCGGCCGACGACGACTCCGCGACGGGTGGTCCCGACACCCTGAGGCGCCTGTGGCCCGTCGTGGCCGTCATCGACGCCGGTGGGTACCGCCGCGTCGGCGAGGACGACCTCTCCGCAGCCACCGCGGCCGTCACCGCCCGGCGACGCGCGGCCCTCGACGCCGACGACGCCGCCCTCGCCGCCCGCGCCGGCTCGAGGAGCCAGCACCCGTGAGCATGCCCTTCTACGTCTCCCCCGAGCAGCTCACCAAGGACAAGGCCGACTACGCCCGCAAGGGCATCGCCAGGGGCCGCTCCGTGGTGGTCGTGGCCTACTCCGGCGGCATCGCCTTCGTCGCCGAGAACCCCTCGCGGGCGCTGCACAAGATCTCCGAGATCTACGACCGCATCGCCTTCGCCGCGGTCGGCCGCTACCACGAGTTCGAGAACCTGCGCGTGGCCGGGGTGCGCTGGGCGGACCTGCGCGGCTACTCCTACGACCGGTCCGACGTGACCGTGCGCGGGCTCGCGAACGCCTACGCCCAGACCCTCGGCACCGTCTTCTCCACCGAGGCCAAGCCGTGGGAGGTCGAGATCGTCGTCGCCGAGGTCGGGGAGACCCCCGCCGGCGACCAGGTCTACCGGCTCACCTACGACGGCTCCGTCGCCGACGAGCACGGGGTGGTCGTCATGGGCGGCCAGGCCGACCAGGTGGCCAGCACGCTGCGGGAGCGCTGGCGCGAGGGCCTGGACCTCGCCGGGGCCATCGAGCTGGCGCTCGTCGGCCTCGCCCCGGACCCCGCGGGGGGGCCCGCGCGCACACTGGCCGCCGGTGCGCTGGAGGTCGCGGTGCTCGAGCGCGACCGCCCCCGCCGTGCCTTCCGCCGGATCACCGGCGCAGCCCTCGAGGGGCTCATGCCGGCTGGACCGCGTGAGACCGCGTGAGCCGGCCGTGAGCGAGCGGACCGAGCACCCCGAGCGCGCCGGTCGGCGGATCATGGGGCTGGAGACCGAGTTCGGCATCACCTGCGCCGCGGACGGCCAGCGGCGGCTCTCCGCCGACGAGGTCGCCCGCTACCTGTTCCGAAAGGTCGTCGCCTGGGGCCGGTCCTCCAACGTCTTCCTGGCCAACGGGGCGCGGCTCTACCTCGACGTCGGGTCCCACCCGGAGTACGCCACCGGCGAGTGCGACGACGTGCGCCAGCTCATCACCCACGACCGTGCCGGCGAGCGCATCCTCGAGGGTCTGCTGGTCGACGCCGAGACGCGGCTGCGCGACGATGGGATCGTCGGCGACGTCTACCTGTTCAAGAACAACACCGACTCCGCCGGCAACTCCTACGGCTGCCACGAGAACTACTCCGTCCCTCGCCAGGGCGACTTCACCCGCCTTTCCGAGACACTGATCCCCTTCCTCGTCACCCGCCAGCTCCTCGTGGGCGCCGGCAAGGTCCTCCAGACCTCGCGGGGAGCGGTGTTCTGCCTCTCCCAGCGCGCCGACCACATCTGGGAGGGCGTGTCCTCGGCGACCACCCGCTCGCGGCCCATCATCAACACCCGCGACGAGCCCCACGCCGACGCCGAGCGCTACCGCAGGCTCCACGTGATCGTGGGCGACTCGAACATGAGCGAGTACGCCACCTTCCTCAAGGTCGGCGCCGCCGCCATCCTCCTGCGCATGCTCGAGGACCCCAAGGTCGTCCTGCGGGACATGACGCTGGAGAACCCGATCCGGGCCATCCGCGAGATCAGCCACGACCCGACCTGCACGAAGAAGGTGCGTCTGGCCAACGGGCGCGAGGCCACCGCCCTCGAGATCCAGTCCGAGTACCTGACCCGAGCCCTCCGCTACGCCGAGTC
>JBBSRD010000042.1:0-13176 GCA_038243415.1 Actinomycetales bacterium
CCTGCTCAGCAGCGAGGGGATGGTGGTCGCAGGCCCGGACGCCGAGCAGGTCCTCCAGCCGGCGAGCGAGGAGCTCCAGGAGCTGGCCGCGCAGGCCGTCGAGGGGACGACGTCCACCGAGGCCACCGCGGGCGGCGAGGACGTCCTGCGCGTCGCGACCCCCCTCGCGCTCGGTGACGGCGACCTGTGGACGCTCGTCGTCGACGTCCCGCGCAGCGCCGTGATGGCCGACGCCTGGCAGCTGCGCAACACCATCATCGTGACCGCGCTGGTCTCCCTGCTGGCGGCTGCGGTCCTGGCCCTCCTCGCGGCCCGCCGCCTCGTGCGCCCGATCGACGCGCTGCGGGCCCGTCTCGTCGAGATCAGCGAGGGCGACGGCGACCTCACCCAGCGGGTCGACGAGTCCGCGGACGACGAGATCGGTGCGCTGGGGCGGGCGTTCAACCGCTTCGTCGAGAAGGTCGCCGGGACGGTCCGGCAGATCACCGTCACCGCGGGCGAGCTCGCCACGTCGGCCGCGGGCCTGCAGAGCATCGCGTCGCGGCTGGACGCCAGCGCCGGCGCCACCACCGACGGGACCACCCACCTCGCGGCGGCGAGCCGGCAGGTGGACACCGGGGTCCAGACCGTCGCCGCGGCGACGGAGGAGATGGGCACCACGGCTCAGGAGATCGCGACCAGCGCGTCCCAGGCGTCACGGCGGGCCGGGGACAGCGTCCAGCTCGCGAAGCGGGCGAGCCAGGCCGTCGAGGACCTCGGCTCCTCGAGCGCCCAGATCGACGACGTGGTCAAGGTGATCACCGCCATCGCCGGCCAGACCAACCTCCTCGCCCTGAACGCCACGATCGAGGCCGCCAGGGCCGGCTCTGCCGGTGCGGGCTTCGCCGTGGTCGCCGACGAGGTGAAGAACCTCGCCCAGGAGACGGCGCGAGCCACGGAGGACATCACGGCGCGCATCGCCGGGCTGCAGTCCGACGCCGCGCGTGCCGGAGAGGCCATCGGCGACATCACCGTGGGCATCGAGGGTGTCGACGAGAGCCAGACCACGATCGCCGCAGCCGTGGAGGAGCAGGCCGCGACGGTGGCGTCGATGGCGCGCACCATCACCGAGGCGGCGGCCGGCACGGCGTCGATGACCAGCGGGATCGCCGACGTGGACACCCTCGCGGTGCAGACCTCCGGCGCCGCGTCGGAGGCTGCGCGCGCCGCAGAGGACCTGGAGAAGATGGCCGAGCAGCTCGGGGCGCTCGTGGGCGACTTCCGCTGCTGACGTTGCCGGTGCGCCGAGGCTGGCGTCCTCAGTCGCGGGCGACCAGGGTGAGCAGCGTGGCCTCCGGTGGGCAGGCGAAGCGGACGGGGGCGAACGGCGACGTGCCGAGCCCCGCGGAGACGTTCACCCAGCTGGTGCGCTTGCTGGTGGTCCACCGGAAGAGACCGCGGGCGTAGCGCCGCGGCAGGTCGCAGTTGGTCACCAGCGCGCCGAAGCCCGGCACCCGCAGCTGGCCCCCGTGGGTGTGCCCGGCGAGCAGCAGGTCCAGCCCGTCGCGCGTCATCGCGTCGAGCACCCGCTTGTACGGGGCGTGCGCGACCCCCAGCGAGAGGTCCGCGGCGGCCTCGCGGGGCTTGGCCAGGCGGTGGTAGCGGTCGCGGCGCAGGTGCGGGTCGTCGACGCCCACGAGGTCGACCCGCCTGCCGCCGACGTCGAGGGTGGCCCGCGCGTTGGTGAGGTCCGCCCAGCCGGCGGTGGTCATGGCGCCGACGAGCTCGCGCCACGGCAGGTCGGTGGGGTCCTCGTCCTCCTTCGACGGCCCGAGGAGGTAGCGCAGCGGGTTCGCCGGGTGGGGCGCGTAGTAGTCGTTGGACCCGAGCACGAACGCCCCGGGGCGCTCCAGCAGCGGGCCGAGGGCCACGAGGGTGCCGGGCACCGCCCCGGGGCTGGAGAGGTTGTCCCCGGTGGCCACCACGAGGTCCGGGTCGAGGGAGTCCAGCGCGCGCACCCAGGCCTGCTTGCGCACGTCCTCGGGGGTCATGTGCAGGTCCGAGACGTGCAGGATGCGCAGCGGCGCGCTCCCGGGGGCCAGCACGGGCACCTCCACGCGGCGCAGCCGGTAGGACCGGGCCTCGAGCAGCCCGTAGCCGACGCACGCGGCCCCGACGGCGCCGACGATCGCGGTGGCACGGCGTGCGAGGCGCCACCCCGACGTCGACGCCGGGACCCGATCGCTGGAGGCGCTGGTCAGGGATGTCGAGGCGGTGGTCACGCGGGCATCTTGCCAAGAAAGAGGTGGCGTCGCGGTGGGAGGATGCGGGCATGGCCGACCCCGAGCTCAAGACCCGCCTGCGCGACGACCTCAGGGCGGCGATGCGCAGCAAGGACGAGCTGCGCCGCTCGACGCTGCGCATGGTGCTGACGGCGCTCTCCTCCGCCGAGGTCTCCGGCACCACCGCTCGTGAGCTCTCCGACGACGAGGTGCTGGCGGTCCTGCGCTCGGAGGCGAAGAAGCGCCGGGACTCCGCGACGGTCTACGCCGAGGCCGGTCGGGACGACGGCGCGGAGCGGGCCGCGCGGGAGGACGCCGAGGCCGAGGTCGTCGAGGGGTACCTCCCCGCGCAGATGGACGACGCTGCGCTGAGCGCGGCCGTGGCGACCGCGGTGGCCGCCGCCGCCGAGCGGGGCCAGAGCGGACCTCGCGCGATGGGACCCGTCATGGGCGTGCTTCGCCCCACCGTGGGCCAGCAGGTCGACGGCGGACGCTTGGCCGCCGAGGTCAAGCGCCAGCTGGCGGACTAGTACCGGCGGGTCGCGGCGCCGGCGCGGACCGTCTCGACGAGGTCGTCGGCGGGCAGCGGCTCGAGCGTCTCGCCGTGGGCGAGGCGCACGGCCATGCCCACCAGCGCGTCGGTCAGCGCGGGGTTCGCCGGCAGCAGGGGCCCGTGCAGGTACGTGCCCACCGCGTTGGCCGTCCGCGCGCCCTCGGTGCGGTCGCGGCCGTTGTTGCCGCGCCCGCGTGTGACGCGCCCGAGCGGCGGCTGGTCGGCGTCCAGGGTGGTGAGCCCGCCGTGGTTCTCGAAGCCGTACAGGGTGCCCCAGGGGCTCTCCACGGCGACGTTGCCCACCAGGCGGTCCGGCGGTCCGGTCAGGCGGCCCGCGGCGGCGACGGTGTCGGCCGCGAAGACCCCGATGCCCGGCACGTGCGCGCCGGTGGCGTCGGTGTAGCCGCGACCGAACAGCTGGTATGTCCCGCAGACCAGCAGCATCGGCACCTGCTCCACCACGCAGGCGTGGAGCCGCTCGCTCTGGCGCTGCAGGTCGCGGGAGACCACCTGCTGCCCGCTGTCCTCCCCGCCCCCGCCGAGGACGAGGTCGATGCGCTCCGGCAGGTCCGCGCCGGGGTGGTGGTGGTGGACCACGGGCTCGTAGCCGTGCTCGCGGACACGGGCCGTCAGCGCGACGAGGTTCCCGCGGTCGCCGTAGGTGTTGAGCTCGTTGAGGTAGAGCTGGACGACGTGGAGGTCCTTCACGACCGCTCCCCGTTCTCGAGGCGGGCCTCGATGAGGCGCCGCAGCGCGCGCATCGCGGTGTAGGTGGCGAAGACGGTGCGCGGCCCCGGCTGGGCCAGCACGAGGTCGAGCGCGGCGCCCAGCTCTGGCTCGACGTCCGAGAGCTGCGCGCCGCCGTAGCGCAGGCGCAGCGCGACGTCGCCGGCGCGCGTCCCGGCGGCGATGACCGGTGAGCCGTGCAGCTCGATGTCGACGTCCCACAGCCACGAGACGTCGCGCCCGTCCGCCCAGTCGTCGTTGATGACGAACATCGTCGAGGCGCCGGGCACGAGGTACGCGGAGAGCGCCTGGTGCAGGCCCACGGGGTTCTTCACCAGCACGAGGCGCAGGACGGAGCCGTCGGGCATCGTGAACGCCTCGCCGCGCCCGGGGGCGAAGCCGACGCGGGCCATGGCGTCCACGAGCGCCTGGTCGCCGGTCTCCGGGGCGATCTGCCGCGCCACGGTGAGCGCCGCGGCGGCGTTGAGGTGGTTGTAGTGCCCGTCCACGATCAGCTCGGCGTCGAACCGCTCGGCCCCCGCGACCTCGAAGGTCGTGTGGCGCCCGTCGCTGGCGACGAGGTCGACGTCGGTCGCCGGCCGCACGACGGCGTCGGCGGGGGCGTCCGCGCCGCTCGACCCCGTGCCCCGGCCGGCAGGCACGACGGCGACGAGCTCGTCGTCGGTGGGGAACCTCTCGCGGAGCGCCTCGCCTGCGCCGAACCAGCGCACCGAGGAGCCGCCGGCCTCCAGGGCGCGGCCGGCCGCGACCAGACGGGCGTCGTCGGCACTGATCACGACACCGTGGGTGGCGTGGCGCGCTGCAGCGGTGATCAGCTCGACGACGTGGCCCACCTCGCCGAAGCGGTCCAGCTGGTCGCGGCCGACGTTGAGCATCACCACCCACCGGGGCGGCAGCTCAGCGGCGAAGGTGGGGGCGACCGCCTCGTCGACCTCGAGGACCGCGACGTCGTGACGGAGGCGCCCGCCCCACCCGGACTGCCCCACGACGGTCGAGGTCAGCCCGCGGGCCAGGTTGCTGCCGGTGGCGTTGGTGAGCACGTCCTTGCCCGCGGCCCGCAGCAGCTCGACGACGAAGGAGGTGGTGGTCGTCTTGCCGTTGGTGCCGGTGATCATGACGACGCCGTCGGGCAGGCGCGCCAGGGCGCGGTTGGCGTAGCCGGGGCTCAGCCGGTCCGCCACGAGGCCGGGCATCGCCTGGCCCTGCCCGGAGCGCAGCCGGGTGGCCAGCGCCACGGCGCGGCCGGCGACCGTCGCGGCCGCGTCGGTCACCGCGGTGCGGAGCCCCGGGCCGCGGGTGGGGGCGCTCACCCCTGGTCTGCGGGGGGCTGGCCCGCGTCACCGGCCGGGGGCGGCTCGACGGGCGGAGCGTCACCCGCAGGCGGTGCCTGGGGCACGGGCGGCGGGGGAGCGGGAGCCGGCGCCGGCGCCGGTGCTGGTGCTGGTGCGGGCGCCGGTGCTGGTGCGGGGGCCGGCGTGGAGCGTCGCGGCGGAGGCGTGTACTTCGGCTTCGGCGGCGGCGGGGGCGTCCCGATGGTGCTCTGCGGCGGACGGTCGAAGCTCTGGGGCTCCAGGCCGGCCACGGCGTCGCTCATGTACTGCTTCCACACCGGCGCGGCGAGGGTGGAGCCGTACATCTTGCGGTAGTAGCGCTCACCGATGCGGACGCCGTCGAGCGACTTGGTCTGGTCGGCGTGCCCGAGCCACACCGAGCCCGCGAGGTTGGGGGTGTAGCCGGTGAACCACGCGTTCGCCGAGTTGTCGGTGGTGCCGGTCTTCCCCGCGGTGTCGTGGCCGGGCAGCGGCCCGACGTCCTTCGCCGTGCCCTGGGTGAGCACGTTCTGCAAGGTGTAGTTGATGCCCTTGGCGACCGCAGGCTCGAGGACCTCCTGGCAGCTGCTCGTCGTGATCGGCACCGGGTTCCCGGAGGCGTCGTCCACGCCGTCCAGGGCGAGGGGCCGGCAGTAGGTGCCCTGGTTGGCGAAGGTGGCGAACATGTTGGCCACCGCCAGCGGCGCGACCTCCTCCACGCCGAGCACCATGGACGGCGAGACCGCGACGGGGGACCCGTCCGCCGCGTTGACCACGCCGAGACGGGTGGCCATGTCCTGGACGTCGCAGAGCTTGAGCTGGTTCTCGATGGAGGCGTACGCCGTGTTCACGGACTTGTACGTCGCCTCGAGCACGGTCATCCGGGTCTGGCCGTTACCGCCCTCGGCGTTCTTGGGCCCGTAGGGCTTGCTGGTGTAGCGACCGTCCCCGGAGCCGGGGCACTGTCCGTACTTCCAGCTGCTGTTGGGGAACGTCTTGAACTGGGAGTTGACGGTCTCGTTCAGGCTGCGGCCCTGCTCCAGCCAGGTGGCGAGGACCACCGGCTTGAAGTTCGAGCCCGGCTGGAAGCCGTTGCCGCCGCCGGACTGCGCGTCCACGTTGAAGTTCAGCGCCGTCGCGCCGGGAGGGGCGTCGGGCGAGGTCGAGTAGTCGGTGTTCTGCGCCATCTCCACCACGCGCCCGGTACCGGGCTCCACGGTGACGATCGATCCCGCGACCCCTCCGTTGCCCTGCACCCGGTCGGCCAGGGCCGCCTCGGCGGCGCGCTGCTTGCCCGGGTCCAGGGTGGTGGTGATCGAGAGGCCGCCGCGGTTCAGCTTCTGGCGACGCTCGTCGAGGTCCTTGCCGAAGATCGGGTCCGCGAGGAGGTTGCGCACCGCGTAGTCGCAGAAGTACGCCGAGCCCTGGGCCATCTCGCAGCCGTTGGGGGAGGACTGGATGTTCAGCTGGTCCGCGAGCGGGGTGTTGAAGGCCTCGTCGTGCGCGGCCTGGTCGATGGTGCCCAGCTGCAGCATCCTGTCGAGCACCACGTTGCGACGCTCCTGCGCGGGCTCGGGGTTGATGCGCGGGTTGAAGGCGAAGGGCCGCTGGACGATGCCCGCCAGCAGCGCGGAGTCCGCCAGGCTCAGCTCGGTGGCGGCCTTGTTGAAGTAGTGGCGCGACGCCGTCTGCACCCCGTACGTGCCGTCGCCGAAGTCAGCGATGTTGAGGTAGCGCTCGAGGACCTCCTTCTTGGAGTACTTCTTCTCCGCCGCGATCGCGAGCTTCACCTCGCGCAGCTTGCGGGCGTACCCGGAGACGCCGGTGCTGTCGGTGGCCACCAGAGCGGCCTCCTGGCGCTCGGCCACCGTCGCCGACGCGGGGAGCTTCGAGACGGCCTTCTCGATGAGCGTGTTCTTGATCCACTGCTGGGTCAGCGTCGAGGCGCCCTGGGCGCTGCCGCCGCGCGTGATGTTGACGACCGCCGCGCGGCCCATGCCCTCGGGGTCGACGCCGCCGTGCTCGTAGAAGCGGGAGTCCTCGATGTCGACGATGGCCTTCTGCACCGGCTCGGCCATCTGGTCCAGCGGGACGACGATGCGGTTCTGGTAGTAGAACGTCGCCATCAGCGAGCCGTCGGAGAACAGGACGCGCGACTGCTGGCTCGGCGGCTGCTCGGCGAGGTCGGCGGGGAGCTCGTTGAAGATGCCGACGGTGCCCTCGGTCACGCGGCTCACGGCGACGGCGCTCGGCACGGCGAGACCGGCGACGAGCAGCCCGGCGATGACGGAGGTGGCGACCAGACCCCCCAGGAGGCCGAGCGCCCGTCCGGCCTGGGAGGTGACGCTCGAGTCGTCCCCGTCGGGCGCGGAGGGGCTGGCCCCCGGAGGGCTCGACGTCGTCATGGTCCCCATCGTAGGTGGGGAGCCGGCCGGGCGAGGTGATCTCCTGGAGGGTTGCCAGATCGTGACGCGGTCGCCCTGCGTGGCCAAAGAGCAGAAAATCGTCACTCTGAGTAAATGACTAGGGATGACTAGTCACTGCAGAGCGTGAAGATGGCCCGCTCTGGTCATGTGGTTCCGCGCTCGATGTCCGTAACTTCCCTCATGGCGCCAGAGTTCCGCAGCACCGAGCCACCTCGGGGCCAGCGCGCCAGCCCTTCCCCGCCGCTGCAGCACACGCTGCCACCACCGAGGAGTTCTGCTCGCATGCTGAAGCTCGACACGCCGACCTGGTCCGCTCTCGCGAAGTGCCGCGAGGTCGATCCGGACGAGCTCTTCGTGCAGGGCGCGGAGCAGAACCGCGCCAAGGTCATCTGCCAGGCGTGCCCCGTGCGCACCGAGTGCCTCTCCGACGCCCTCGACAACCAGGTGGAGTTCGGCGTCTGGGGCGGCATGACCGAGCGCGAGCGCCGGGCGATCCTCAAGCGTCGCCCTCACGTGCGGTCCTGGAAGGTGCTGCTGGAGAACGCCCGCGACGAGCACGAGCGCATGGAGGAGTCCCGGGGCAACTCCCCGGACCGCCTCGAGGCCGCTGCCGGAGCCGAGCGCCTGGTGGACCTGCGGGCCCACGACGAGGAGCGCGTCAGCATCAGCGCCTGACCCTCTCTCCTCGCACCTCCACCCTCACGCATCCCGCACCACTCTCCGCGTCTCGCGCGCAAGATGCTCCCGGCCGAGGCTTCGGGACAGCGTCTTGTGCGCGAGACGCGGAGGTCGACGGGTGGGGTGCGTCAAAGGAGGGGTGGGTCAGGAGGTGCGCGCCAGGTCCTCGCCGACCTCGCGCAGCGTCACCAGGTCGTGCACGTCGCCGCTGCGCACGGGCACCATGGCGACCGCCACCGCGCCGTGCCCGGCCAGGAGCGCCTCGACACGGCCGCGCTCGATGGCCGCGGTCAGGGCCAGGTCGGCGTGGACGCCCAGCAGCACCGCCGCGTCCGCCACCGCGCCCACCGCCTCGTCGTCCCCGTCCGTCTGCTCCCCAGGGGCGCGCCGTTCCAGCCGGTCCGCGGCCTCGCGGGCCCGCCCCGCGTCGAGCGAGCGCAGCGCCGGGGCCACGCCCGCGGCGCGGTTGACCACGAGCGCGGCGGTGGGGAGCTCGCTGGAGGCGAGCCGGTCGAGCAGGAACGCGGACTCCGCCAGGGCGTCGTCCTCCGCGGCCGTGACCACGACGAAGGCGCTCCCGCTCGAGGCCAGCGCGGCCGAGGTGGCTCTCGCCCGCTCCTGGAAGCTGCCGAACACCACGTCGAGCCCCGCGACGAGCTCCTGGACGTCGCTCAGCAGGTGCGCCCCCAGGACGCGGTCCATCGCGGCGATGACGGTGCCCCGCACCCGCGCCGACACCGCGCCGGCCAGGCCCTTCCCGGCGCCGCGCCGCAGCAGCGCCACGAAGCGTCCGTCCAGGAAGCGCCCCAGGCGGGCCGGTGCGTCGATGAAGTCCAGCGCTGAGCGGGACGGCGGGGTGTCGACGACCACGAGGTCCCACGGCGCCCGGCCCGAGCGTGCCTGCGCGCGCAGCTGCCCCACCCGCTCCATGGCCATGTACTCCTGCGTGCCGGAGAACGACGAGGCCACCGAGGCGTAGACGGGGTTCTTGCGCAGGGTCGCGGCCTGGTCGGGGGGCAGGGAGGCGTCGACGAGCCCGTCGAGCACGGCGCGCGCGTCCAGCACGGCAGCGTGCAGCGACCCGCCGCGCGAGGTGTCGACGCCGGGCACGGGCTGCGGCTCGGCCTCGCCGGCGGCGACCCCGAGGGCCTGGGCGAGGCGCTGGGACGGGTCGACGGTGAGCACCACGACGCCGCGGCCGCGCTCGGCCGCCCGCACGGCGATCGCGGCAGCCGTGGTCGTCTTGCCGACCCCGCCGGAGCCGGCGCACACGAGCGTGGTCGTGGCCGGGTCGTCGAGCAGCGCGTCCAGGGCCCAGCCGGCGTCCTGACCGCGACCCGGCGTCTGCGCGGTGGTCTGCGCGGTGGTCTGGGCGGACGGCTGGGTGGGACGGCTCACGACCGGGTCCCCGTCGACCCGGACCCCGCGAGGTCAGCGGCCCCCACCAGCGGCTCCAGCCCAGCCACGGTGTCCGCCAGCTCGTAGAGGCGGGTGGTGTCGATCCCGCCGAGGAGCAGGGGCAGCTCCACCACCGGGCGCCGGGCGCGCTCCAGCGCCACGCGCTGCGAGGCCTGCTCCTGCGCCTCCTGGGCGCGCACGCCGGCCTGGGCGAGCAGGGCGTCGACGTCGGGGGCGGGGTCGAGACCCGACGCCCCGAGCGCGCGAGCGAGGGCGCCCGGCCCCGCGCCCCGCAGGTCCGGCGCGGTGATGACGCGGTTCGCCACGACCGCGCCGAGGTTCAGCCCGGCACCGGCCAGCTCGTCGGCAGCCTCGAGCGTCTCGGTCACCGGCAGCTCCTCCAGCAGGCTCACCAGGTGCACCGCGGTGGCGGGGGAGCGCAGGAGGGCCGCGACGGACGATGCCTGCCCCGCGATCGGCCCGCCGCCGGCCAGCGTCGAGAGCTCCGCGCCGATCCCGAGGAACTTCCCGATGCGGCCCGTCGGCGGGGCGTCGAGCACCACGGCGTCGTAGGCGGGGCGCTCGCCGCGGTCGTCGGCGGCCGCCGGACCGCCCGCGCCGGCCTTGTCGCCCCGGCCCCGGCGCACCGCCTCGTAGACCATCCCGACGAGCAGGATGTCGCGCAGGCCCGGCGCCACGGAGGTGATGAAGTCGACCGCCCCCACCTTCTCCAGCGCGGTCCCGGCGCGGCCCAGGTGGTAGAAGGTGTCGAGGTAGAGCATCAGCGCGCTGCGCGGCTCCACCGCGAGCGCCACGACGGTGCCGCCGCCCACCCCCTCGGCCACCTCGGTCTCGCGCGGGGGCAGGGGGTCGAGGCCGAGGAGACGGGCGACGCCCTGGCGCCCCTCGACCTCGCACAGGAGCACGCGTCGCCCCTCGCCGGCGAGAGCGAGGGCCAGGGCGGTGGCGACGGTGGTCTTGCCCGTGCCGCCCTTGCCGGTGACGACGTGGAGGCGTGGAGCAGGCCCGTCGGGCAGAGGCGCTGGCACCGCTCGACCCTATGCGCCCGCGGCTAGGGTCGCCCCATGACGACCTGGGAGTACATGACCGCGCCGCTGATCATCCACAGCACCAAGGCGATCCTCGACAACTTCGGCGAGGACGGCTGGGAGCTGGTCACGGTGATCCCCGGGCCCGACGGCCAGGGTCTCGTGGCGTACTTCAAGCGTCCGCGCGCATGAGCGCCGACGGGTCGGTCGTGACCGCGGCCCAGCGTCTGTCCGAGCTGGGCCTGGTCCTGCCGGTGCCCCCCGCGCCCGTCGCTGCGTACGTGGCGTCGGTGCGCACCGGCCCGCTGGTCTTCACGTCCGGCCAGCTGCCGTTCGTCGACGGGGCGCTGGCCGTCACGGGGGTCGTCGGGCGCGACGCCGAGGCGGGCCAGGTGGACCCGGCGCAGGCCCGTGAGCTCGCCGCGACGGCGGCGCTGAACGGCCTGGCCGTGCTCGCCGCCGCCCTCGACGAGAGCCCCGAGCCCACGCCGGCATCCCTCGCCCGGGCCCTGGAGCGGGTGCGGGTGGTCAAGGTCGTCGGTTTCGTGGCGTCCGCCCCGGGCTTCACCGCGCAGCCCGCCGTCGTCGACGGGGCCTCGACGCTGCTGGCCGAGGTGCTCGGTGAGCGCGGCGTCCACGCCCGCAGCGCCGTCGGGGTCGCCGCCCTGCCCCTGGGCGCCCCGGTGGAGGTCGAGCTCGTCGCGGAGGTCCTCGAGGACGGCGCAGGCGCTCGCGGCTGAGGTGCCGGAGGGCTCCCTCGCCGTCGCAGAGCCGCTGGACCAGGGGACCCTGACGGGCGGTCCACCATGAGGGAGGGCAAGATCAGGACGTGGACGAGCGCATAGTTCGACGAGCCCCGCTGTTCGAGAGCCTGACCGACGAGCAGACGGCGGCACTGCTGTCGATGGTCACCGAGGTCCGTCTCGCCCGCGGCGAGGTGCTGTTCCGCACCGGTGAGGACGACCACCGGCTCTTCGTCATCGACGAGGGAAAGGTCAAGCTGGGGCGCACGGCGTCCGACGGGCGGGAGAACCTGCTCTCCGTCCTGGGCCCCGGCGAGATGTTCGGCGAGCTCTCCTGGTTCGACCCGGGCCCGCGCACCCTCACGGCCACCGCCGTGTCCCCGACCAGCCTGGCGACCCTCGAGCACGAGGACCTGCGCGTGTGGATGGGTCAGAGCCCCGAGGTGGCGCCGCCGCTGCTCCAGGCGCTCGCCCGGCGTCTGCGCCGGACGAACACCGTGGTCGCCGACCTGGTCTTCTCCGACGTCTCCGGCCGCGTCGCGAAGACCCTGCTGGACCTCGCCTCACGCTTCGGGCACCCGAGCGAGCGGGGGGTCCGCGTCACCCACGACCTCTCCCAGGAGGAGCTGGCGCAGCTCGTCGGGGCCTCGCGCGAGACGGTGAACAAGGCCCTCGCCGACTTCGCGACCCGCGGCTGGATCCGCCTCGAGGCGCGCGCGGTGGTCCTCCTCGACATCGAGAGGGTGCGGCGGCGGGCGAAGTAGGTCCTCAGCCGCCGGGGCAGCACCGGCGCCGGTGGGTCCGGTCGGCCACGGGGCCAGCGCCCAGCGCGAGCAGCTCCCGTGAGACGTCCGCGGCGCGAGCGGCCAGGGCGCGTCGGGCGCTGACGACGGCCCGGAGGTCGTCGGCCACGTCGCAGCCGTCAGCGCAGGCGTGACCGCGGACCAGCGCGGCGAGGTCGACGTGGCCGGCGGGAGCTCCGAGGGGGAGGCCCGCAGGGCCGGCGAGGGCCGCCAGCGCGTCGGCGGGGGAGAGCAGGTCGGTCGCCAGGTCGAGGCGGGCCTGCACCAGGCGCTGCCAGCGGCGGACGGACGCCAGCTCCTCGGTGAGCGCCGCGCGCTGGGGGCCGGCGCCGTCGTGGTGGGAGGTCTGCGGCCCGGGGACGGGGGGTCCGGCGAGGAGGTTCATGCCGTGGACTCGTCGCTCCCGCCGGGGTGCTTGAGCCGCGCCGCGAGGGCCTCACCCTCGCGGCCGCGGCCCGTAGGGTGACGGGCGATGAGCGCACACGATCACCCGTGGGTCAGCGGTGCGCCGACGCGAGCGCGCGCGGGCGACCCGGCGCCTCCCGCGGCAGGAGCCCCGCCGCTCGCCCTGGTCCGCAGCGCCCGTCGCGTGCGCCGCACCCTCGCGGAGCGCTACCCCGACGCCCGGTGCGAGCTGGACTTCACCACCCCCTTCCAGCTGCTGGTCGCCACGGTGCTCTCGGCCCAGACCACCGACGTCCGGGTCAACTCGGTGACGCCGGCGCTCTTCGCCCTCGCCCCGGGACCCGCGGAGACGGCCGCCGCCGACCGCGCCGTCCTCGAGGAGGTGCTGCGCCCGGTGGGCTTCTACCGCGCCAAGGCCGCGTCGCTGCAGGGTCTGGCCGCGCGGCTGCTCTCCGAGCACGGCGGGGAGGTGCCCTCCGACGTCGCGTCCCTCGTGGCGCTGCCCGGGGTGGGGCGCAAGACCGCCAACGTGGTGCGCGGCGACGGGTTCGGCCTCCCGGGGATCACCGTGGACACCCACGTGGGGCGCCTCGCCCGCCGCCTGGGATGGACCACCGCCG
Organism: Actinomycetales bacterium; assembly: GCA_038243415.1. Lineage (GTDB taxonomy): Bacteria > Actinomycetota > Actinomycetes > Actinomycetales > Quadrisphaeraceae > CADCUY01. The sequence continues at coordinate 12,994 of JBBSRD010000042.1, forward strand.
AGGACCCGGTGGCGGTCGAGGCGGACCTCGCCGCGCTGTTCGAGCGGCGCGACTGGACGCCGATGAGCCACCAGGTGATCTTCCACGGCCGGCGGACGTGCTTCGCGCGGCGCCCGGCGTGCGGGGCGTGCCCGGTGGCGCGCTGGTGCCCGTCCGCCGGGATCGGGGAGGTCGACCCCGTGA
>JBBSRD010000043.1:0-12990 GCA_038243415.1 Actinomycetales bacterium
ACACGAACGACGTGATCATGTACAGGTTCCCGATCACCTTGTGATCGGTGCTCGTCGCCCACTTCACGATCTGCTTGCCGAGGGACTCCCGCCGCTCGATCGCCCGCGAGCGCGGGATCCGCGTCCCCACGGCCGGGGCCTCGTAATAGGTGGTCATCCGGTGGTCTCCGTCTTCTGGCCGGTCGGCAGCCCCAGCTGGTTCGGGGCGAGGTCTGAGGGGCCGAGGTCGACGTCCAGCGCACCGGTCTGGCCCTTGTCGCGCAGGGCCGCCATCTGGGAGTCGTACTCGGTCTGGCTGACGACGGCCACGTTGAAGAGCATCGCGGAGTGGTACTCGCCGCAGAGCTCGGCGCACCGGCCGCGGTAGACACCCTCCCGCTCCGGCGTGACCGTCATGTAGTTGGTGCGCCCGGGCACCATGTCCTTCTTGTAGGAGAAGGCCGGGACGTAGAAGGAGTGGATGACGTCGCGGCTGTGGATCGTGATCTCAGCGGACTGCCCCACGGGCATGTACAGCGTGGGGATGTCGGACTCGACCTCGTCCTCGCTGAGACCGGCCTGCATGGGGACCTGCTTGGAGGTCTCGTAGACGTCGTCGTCGCGGTAGTTGAAGTCCCAGGCCCAGCGCTTGCCGACGACCTCGATGTTCACGCCCGGGTCGGGGTCGCGGGCCTCGATCTCGGCCTGGTCGCGCGCGGTGTAGAAGAACAGCACCCCGACCATGAACAGGGGCACGATCGTGTACAGCACCTCCATCGGCACGTTGTAGCGCAGCTGCGGCGGGAGAGAGGTCTCCCCCTTGCGGCGGCGGTACCGGATGATGACCCAGAAGGTCAGGCCCCACACGAGGACGCCGACGGCCAGGGCCGCGATCCACGAGCCGACCCACAGGCTCCGGGTGATGGGGTTGATGCTCGACACGTCGTCGGCCCCGGGGAGCCATCCGCGGGAGATGAGGTCCCACGTGGACCCCGACCCCTCGGTGGGCGTGCTGCAGGCCGTGATGAGCAGGGTGGTCCCCACCGCGAGAGCGGCGAGCACCGGGGTGCGTCGCCGGGCTTGCCGCGAGCGCCCGCTGCCTCGTTGCTGGTGCGTCACGTCGACGTCCCCGTCCTTCTCGGTGGCCTGTCCGGCCAGGCGTGCTGCTCCGTCGGCGCGGAGGTCTGATCGGTACAGAGACTACCTGCGGGGTTCCCGGTGCGACAGGGCGCCACCGGTGACGTCCGTCGCACGCGATCAGGCCCGGTCAGCGAGGATGCGTGCGGACAGGAGCTCCGTGATCTGCACGGTGTTGAGGGCGGCACCCTTGCGCAGGTTGTCCCCCGAGACGAAGAAGACGAGGCCCCGGCCGCCGGGCACGGCCTGGTCCTCGCGCAGGCGCCCGACCAGCGACGGGTCCGCGCCCGCGGCGGCGAGCGGCGTGGGCAGGTCGACCAGGGCGACGCCGGGGGCGGAGGCGAGGACCTCCAGCGCGCGGGCGGGGCTGAGGGTGCGCTCGAACTCCGCGTGGACGACGAGGGAGTGCCCCGTGAAGACGGGCACGCGCACGCACGTCCCCGAGACGGCCAGGTCCGGCAGGGAGAGGATGCGGCGGCTCTCGTGGCGCAGCTTCTGCTCCTCGTCGCTCTCGCCGGAGCCGTCGTCGACGAGGGCACCGGCGAGCGGCACGACGTTGAACGCGATCGGCGCCGCGTAGACCTGCGGCGAGGGCATGGCGTGCGCGGACCCGTCGAGGGCGAGCGCCTCGAGGTCGCCACCGACGGCTGCCCGGGCCTGCTGGGCCAGCTCGGCGACGCCGGCCACCCCGCTGCCGGACACCGCCTGGTAGGTGGCGACGCGCAGCCGGACGAGGCCCGCCTCGGCGGCCAGGGGGCCGAGGACGGGCATCGCGGCCATCGTCGTGCAGTTGGGGTTGGCGATGATGCCGCGCCCGCCCTCGCTGCGGGCTGCGCGAGCGAGGTGGTCGGGGTTGACCTCGCTGACCACCAGCGGCACGTCCGCCTCACGCCGGAACGCCGAGGAGTTGTCGATCACCAGGGCGCCGGCGTCGGCGAAGCGCTGGGCGTGGGCCCGGGAGGTGGACGCGCCGGCCGAGAAGATGGCGACGTCCAGGCCGGAGGGGTCTGCGGTGTCGGTGTCCTCGACGACCACCTGCCGGCCACCGAGCTCCAGCACGGTCCCGGCCGATCGGGCCGAGGCGAAGAATCGCACCGAGGCCAGCGGGAGCCGACGCTCGACGAGCAGGGCCCGCACGACGCGGCCCACCTGCCCCGTCGCGCCGACCACGCCGAGGTGCAGACCGCCGGGCCGGCGCTCGTCGAGGGGCGCGTCCCCGGGGCGCGCGTCGTCGAGCGTCGGGTCGGTGGCCTCGCGCAGCGTCATGCGCTCATGATGCCGTGCCCGGCCACAGCGGCGGCGGGGCCGCGAGCGCCGTGGGCAGGTGCCGCAGGTACCAGCGGCGGTCGACCTCGACGGCGCCGAGGCTCGCCAGGTGGTCGGTGCGCCACTGCACGTCCAGGATCCGGGCGCCCGGTGGCGGGAGGCCAGCGGGCCCGGGGGCTGCGAGGAGAGCCACCAGGGCCACCAGAGCGACCTTGGAGGCGTCGGTGGCGCGGGCGAACATGGACTCACCGGCGAAGAGGCCGCCCACGCAGACCCCGTAGAGCCCTCCGACGAGCACGTCGTCGGCCCACGTCTCGACGCTGTGCGCCCATCCCGCCCGGTGGAGCCGGGAGTAGGCGCCGGCCACGTCCGCGGTGATCCACGCGCCCTCCCTCGACGGGTCGGCGCACCCCGCGACGACGGCGTCGAACGCGGTGTCGATGCGCGTCTCGTAGCGGCGGACCGAGCGGTGCAGCGACCGGCTGACCTTGAGGCCGTCCAGAGGGAGGACGCCGCGCCGCTGGGGTGACCACCAGGCGAGCGGCGGGCCCCCGTGGCCTCCGAGGCCCATGGGGAAGGCTCCGGCGCGGTAGGCGGCGAGCAGGGTCCCCGGTTCCAGGTCTCCCCCGACGGCGACGACGTCCCCGTCGCGGCGGCGCCGCCCGGAGCGGCTGCCGTCCGCGGCGAGGACCGCGCTCTCCAACGACGCCGCGTAGGGCGAGGTGGGGGGCTCGACGGGATCAGTGGAAGGAGTCACCGCACGCGCAGCTGCTCCCGGCGTTGGGGTTGTCGATGGTGAAGCCCTGCTTCTCGATGGTGTCCGCGAAGTCGATCGAGGCGCCGTCGAGGTAGGGGCGCGACATCTTGTCGATGATGACCTCTACCCCGCCGAAGTCCCGCGCGGCGTCCCCGTCGAGGAAGCGCTCGTCGAAGTAGAGCTGGTAGATCAGGCCCGAGCAGCCGCCGGGCTGCACGGCGACGCGCAGGCGCAGGTCGTCGCGGCCCTCCTGCTGGAGGAGGCTCGCGACCTTCTGCGCGGCGACGTCGGTCAGGCCCACGCCGTGCGCGGGCGCGGGGGCGTCGGTCGAGGTGGTCGGGGTGGTCGCTGTCTCGCTCACGAGGCCTCCTGGGTTCGAAGGAGCCGTGCCGGCTCCTGAGCTGCGGCCGGGGCCGGCAGCCCCGTCTGGGGCCCGCCTGACGCCCGACGGCTCACTGTCGGGTCAACGGGCGCTGTGGTCCCGGTGTTCCCGCGCCCGCCACCGTAGGGCCCCGCCAGACCTCACCGCTCACCCAGGGCTGCGCGCAGCCCCAGCAGCAGGCGGGCCTCGGCCTCCGTGGCCCGGGTCAGCACCGACAGGTCGAGGGACTCGTCGTGGCCGTGGGCGCGGGTGTCCGGGTCCTCCACGCCGGTGACGAGCACCGAGGCGCCGGGGTAGGTCGCCACGAGGTCGGCGATGAAGGGGATCGAGCCGCCGATGCCCGTCTCGGCGACCTCGGCGCCCCCCCACGCGGCCGACAGCGCCTCGCGCGCGGCGTCGTGCGCGGGCGAGGTGGTGTCGGCGCAGAACGCCTGCCCGGACGCGCGCATCGTCACCTCCACGTGGGCTCCCCAGGGTGCGGTGGCGAGGAGGTGCTCGCGCAGGGCGGCAAAGGCCTCACCGGGAGCCTGGCCGGGGGCCACCCGCAGGGACAGCATCGCCGTGGCCCGCGGGGCGAGGGTGTTCGAGGCCGCAGCCAGGGGCCTGGTGTCGGTCCCGACGACCGTGATCGACGGGCTGCGCCACAGCCGCTGCGCCAGCGGGCCGGCGCCGAGGAGCTCTACGCCGTCCAGCACGCCGGCGTCGGCGCGCAGGGCCTCTTCGGCCACGTCCACCCCCGGGGCCTCACCGACGTGGAGCCCGGCGACGGCCAGCGACCCGTCCTCCGTCCTCAACCGGTCGAGCAGGCGCACCAGGGCGGTCGTCGCGTCGAGGACGGGACCGCCGTTCAGGCCGGAGTGGACCGCGTGGTCCAGCGTGGAGACGGTGATCTCGGCGTCGACGAGGCCGCGCAGGGACGTCGTCAGCGACGGCCGGTCCACGGAGAGGTTGTCGGAGTCGGCGACGACGATGACGTCGGCCGCGAGCCGGGCGGAGTGGGCCTCCAGCAGCGCGGTGAAGGAGGGGGAGCCGACCTCCTCCTCCCCCTCGACGAAGACCGTGACCCCCACGCCCTGCTGGGCGCTCCAGGTGGGCAGGACCGCGCGCAGCGCGCCGACGTGCACCGCGACGCCGGCCTTGTCGTCGGCGGCGCCGCGCGCGAACAGCCGGCCGTCGCGCTCGCTGGGCTCGAACGCCGGGGTGGTCCACCCGTCGTCGGTGCCCGGCGGCTGGACGTCGTGGTGGGCGTAGAGCAGGACGGTCGGGGCCCCCGCCGGCGCCTCCCGACGGGCGATCACCGCGGGGGCGCCGTCAGAGCCGTCGGGCCGGGGGGCGCGCACCAGGGAGGTCTCCAGCCCCAGCTCCTCCAGCAGCCCGGCGACCGCGGCGGCGCTCGCCTCGACGTCGGCGGCGCGCGCCGGGTCGGCGCTGACCGACCGGATGCGGACCAGGGCGTCGAGGTCGGCGCGCTGGCGCGGGCGCTGGTCGGCGAGGGCGTCGAGCACGAGGTCGAGGGCGCGCTCTGGCTGCGGCTGCTGGGGCGTCGAGGCTGGCATCCCGTCACGGTAGCGACGGGGTCGAGGCGCCCGCGCGCCTCACCTACCCTGGCCCCGTGGCGCTGAAGCGGATGAGCAGGACCCCGAAGGGATCGACCAGCACGGACCCCGTCGTCGCCGAGGTCGTCGACGCTCCGGCGCCGCGGCCGGTCGGCAAGGGCCGCCCGACGCCCTCGCGGGCCAGCGCCCAGGCCGCCCGCCGCCGCCCGCTGGTGCCGGGGAACCGCAAGGAGGCCGCGAAGGACGACCGTCACCGCGCGCGCGAGTCCAGGGCCAGGGCCAGGGCCGGGGCGCTCGCCGGGGACGACCGCTTTCTGTCCACCCGGGACCGCGGCCCGGTCCGCCGCCTCGTCCGCGACGTGGTCGACGCCCGCTACAACATCGGCGAGAACCTCCTGATCATCGCCTTCGTCGTCCTCATCGGGAACCTCGTCGGGACCGCGGTCACCGCGGGCGACCCGAGAGCGGCAGCCACCGTCGGCCTCGCGGCGAACGCGGTGCTGTTCTCTCTCGTGATCATCATCGTCCTCGACGGGGTCCTGCTGCGCCGGAGGGTCCGCGCCGCGGTCACCGAACGCTTCGGCGCCGGGGCCACCCAGGAGAAGGGGCTCACGTTCTACGCGATCATGCGCGCCCTGCAGCTGCGACGGGGCCGGACCCCCGGGGTCGCGGTCGCCCGCGGAGAGGCTCCCCGCCCCTCACGCTGAGCCGCTCCGGAGCAGGCACCCGCGGAACGGGCCCGCCCCGCGGGGGCGACCCTCAGGACCTGACGGCCAGCTCCAGGGGCCCGTAGACCACCGCGCCGTCGCGGTGGAGGAACGCGGCCTCGACGCCGCTGGAGAGCAGCGCCCTCCACGACCTGCCCATCCACGTCTCCGCGTCCACCTGGACGGGGAAACCCTCCTCGGGCTGGCGCGGACGCACCCGGCGACCGTCCCCCGGCGCCCGGGGCACCGGCGAGCCGTCGAAGCGTGCGTACTCCCAGGTCCAGGCGCTCACCGCGCCACGGTATCGGGGGTCCGGTGCGACCGCGTCGCCACGGGGAGCGCCTGCGCACGGGTACTGTCCGGCCGTGGGACTGGGAGACGGCACACCGTGGTGGACCGAGTACGAGTGGTGCACCGACGCCGACCTCCGGGCGGTCACCCCCACCACGGGCGCTGACTCCCCCGCCGTCGCCGCCCTCGGCGGGAACGACCTCGCGTCCGCGCTGTGCGAGCAGGTCGCCGAGGCCCGGCTGTGGCGGGGCCCCGGCCCCCGGCTGCTCCTCGTGGACCTCGACAACCTCCGCGCCGGTCCCACCCGCTGGCAGGCCCGGATGGCCGTGGTCGTCGCGCTCGGGCGCACCAGCGACCACGTGGTGCTCGCCGGCCAGGTCGGCGCCGTCGAGCGGGCCCGCCCCCACCTCGAGGAGCTCGCGGCCCGCGCCATCGCCGTCCCCGACGGCAGCGACCTCGCCGACCACGCGCTCCTCGAGGGCGCCGCCGCCTTCGTGCAGACGCTCCCCGAGTGCCGCGTCGGACGAGGTCCGCTCGGTCAGGTCGTGGTCGCCAGCAACGACGGGATCTTCGCCGACCTGGTCGAGCGCGGCTGGACCCTCACGGTCCTGAGCCCTGGCAGCCATGCCCTGTCCGACCGCCTGCGCGACGCCGCGCGCACCACCCTCGACCTCGTGGACGCCGAGCGCGCCGCCACCCGGCGCTGGCGCTCGCGGAGCCTGCGGGCGAGCTCGCGCAGCCGCCGGACCTCTAGCCGCAGCGTCGGAGGACAGCGACCATCGCGCTCCGCTCGGACGGGGTGACGCTCAGGCCGTAGCGGGTCTTCACCGCGATCTGCCGGGCGACGTAGGGGCAGCGGTACCCCTGCGCGGGCGGGACCCACGCCGAGGCGTCCGAGCCGGACTTCTCCTCGTTGAGGGGGCCGTCGACGGCGAGGAGGTTGAGCGGGTCGTTGGCGAAGACCACCCGCTGCGCGCGCGACCACGCGGAGGCCCCGGAGCGCCACGCGTCGGAGAGGGCGACCACGTGGTCCACCTGGACGGCGCCGCTGGAGGTCGCGCCCCGCCGGAAGGTCACGCTCGTCCCGGAGTAGGGGTCGTGCAGCGTCCCGCTGAGCTGGACGCACGAGCCCGCCTGCGCGCGCGCCGCCACGAGGTCGCGGGCGAGGACGTCGTTGCGCGTGTCGCACCCGTTGCCGTCCACGTCGGTCCACGGCGTCCCGAAGCCCTCCCGCTCGTACGTGACCGCCCCGCTGGCGCCGGCCTCCCGCAGGCTCCCGAGCTGGGCCAGCGCGGAGCCCGGCGGCGCAGAGGCGATCGCTGCGCTGGCCTCCGCGCCGTCGACCTGCTCGGGCGCCCCGCCCGTGCCGCCCCCGCCGGGGGATCCCCCCGGCACCACGAGGGACAGCACCAGCGTCACCGCGGCGAGGGCGACGACGCTCACGCGGACCCGGCTCGGCCCAGCCTGCTCCCCTGACGAGCCCGGCTCCTTCGGGGAGCGAGGCACAGGAGGCACAGGAGGCAAGGCAGGCACCGGAGGCACCGGGGGCGCGGCAGGCGAGGTCACCGACGGACGCTAGGACCGTGGCCGCGCCGGGAGGCACCGCCCGGCGCCAGCCTGTGGACACGGCGCCCGCTGCGTCCACCGCTGTGGAGGACCGGTTCCCCCACGGTCGCTCCAGGCGGGCGGGACGGTGTCGCGGGCTACGGTGGACGGGTCGCGGGACGCGCTCCTCGAGCACCCCGCGACCCCTCCCACCCCGTGCTGAAGGAGTCCGTGTGAGCACCCTCGTCACCTCGTCCAAGACCCTGCCCGCCCTGCGCGCCGACGCGCTCGTCCTGGCGGTCGCCGCCGCGTCCCCCGACACCGCTCCGGAGCCGCGCGCGTCCGGCGCCCGCGTCCTCGGGGTCGACGGCCTGCCGCCGCGGCTGAGGGACGCGCTGGGGAGCAGCGAGGCGCTGGCCGCCCTCGGGGTCAGCGGCCGCCCCGACCAGGTCGTCCGCCTCCCCAGCGGCGGGGACGTCGCCGCGCCCGTGCTCGTGCTCGTGGGCCTCGGACCCGGCGTCACGGACCTGCCCACCCCCGACGTGCTGCGCCGGGCCGCCGGCGCCGCGGTGCGCCAGCTCGCCGGGACCGCCTCGGTGGCGCTGGCCCTGCCCGCCAGCGACGTCGACCGCGCCACGGCCGTCGCCGAGGGCGCCCTGCTGGGCGCCTACTCCTTCACCGCCTACCGCTCCGGCGAGCCCGGCGCCAAGGCACCCGTCGCCTCGCTCACCGTGATGACCAGCGTGGCCGACAGCCGCGAGCTCACGGCCCGCGTCGAGCGCGCCCACGTCGTGGCCGAGGGCGTCGCCCTGACCCGGGACCTCGTGAACACCCCTCCCCTGGACCTCTTCCCCGAGGCCTTCGCGCAGGCCGCCGCCAGCGCCGCGGGCTCCCTGCCGGTCACCGTGACCGTCCTCGACGACGCCGAGCTCCTCGCCGGCGGGTACGGGGGCCTCACCGGCGTCGGCCAGGGCTCCTCGCGCGGGCCCCGGCTCGTGAAGGTCGACTACGCGCCCCGTGACGCCACCGTCCACGTCGCCCTGGTGGGCAAGGGCATCACCTTCGACTCCGGAGGGCTCTCCCTCAAGCCGCCGACGGCCATGGAGACGATGAAGTCCGACATGGCCGGGGCCGCCGCGGTGCTCGGCGCCGTGTGCGCCCTCGCCCGCCTCGGCGTGCCGGCGCGCGTCACGGGGTGGCTCGCGCTCGCGGAGAACATGCCGTCGGGCACCGCGATCCGCCCCTCGGACGTCCTGACCATGCGCGGCGGACGCACCGTCGAGGTGCTCAACACCGACGCCGAGGGGCGCCTGGTGCTCGCTGACGCCCTCGTCGCCGCCGGCGAGGACGGCCCCGACGCGGTGGTCGACGTCGCCACCCTGACCGGCGCGCAGCTCGTCGCCCTCGGGGACCGCGTGAGCGCCGTCATGGCCGAGGACGCCGGCTTCGGGGCCCAGGTCCTGAACGCCGCGTCGCGCGCCGGCGAGGACTTCTGGCCCATGCCCCTGCCCGAGGACCTCCGCCTCGGCCTCGAGTCCACCATCGCCGACGTGCGCAGCACCGCCGCGGGGCGCGAGGGCGGGATGCTCACCGCCGGGCTCTTCCTCCGCGACTTCGTGCCGCGCCTGCCCGTCGGCAACGGCCGCCACCGCTCGGCGGCCGAGGACGGGCCGCGGGTGCCGTGGGCGCACCTCGACATCGCCGGCCCGTCGTTCACGACCGGGAAGGGCCACGGCCCCACGGGACCGGGCGGCACGGGCGTGGCCGTCGCCACCCTCGTCGCGCTCGGCGAGGACCGCGCCGAGCGCTGAGCCGGAACCGGAGCCGTGCCCGGCCTCGAGAGAGGACGGGCGCGGCTCGGGGAGCGGCGGCTACAGGCTCGGGGCGGTTCCCTCCCGCCGGGTCCTGCGGTTGTAGTCCCGCATGCGCTGCGGGTAGCCGGTGTGGTTCACGTCGTACACGGGGATCGCCTGCTCGCGGGCGAAGTCCCAGGCCACCGCCGGTGAGGGCACGCGCCGCCTGGTCCACTCCCCGTCGGTGGCGATGAGGAGGATCGTCGTGGGCGTCTGGGCGTTCGCCGGCTCGACGTACGCCTCGACGCCGACCCGCGAGGTGATGAACTCCCGCAGGTGCGCGGAGTCCTCACCGGCAGCCGCCCGGGCCTCCGCCCGACGCGTCGGGGGCGCGGAGGTGCCAGCGGTGCTGCGACGACGGGAGAACAGGCCCACACCCCCACGGTAGCCCGTGCCGGGTGCAGGACCAGTGCGTCGCCGGAGGGGGCCTCTGCCAGGATGTGCGCACGCGGCGGCATGCCGCTGCAGCGCCGCGCACCAGCGGCGACGAGATTCGAGGAGGAGTCCATGGCCGAGCAGGCAGACGGCAACGCAGCGGGAGCCGACGAGTTCGACCTGGTGATCCTCGGCGGGGGCAGCGGTGGCTACGCCGCGGCGTTCCGGGCCGCGGAGCTGGGCATGAGCGTCGCGCTGGTCGAGAAGGACAAGCTGGGCGGCACCTGCCTGCACCGCGGGTGCATCCCGACCAAGGCGCTGCTCCATGCGGCCGAGGTCGCCGACTCCGCCCGTCACAGCAAGCAGTTCGGCGTGAACGCCTCGCTGGAGTCCATCGACGTCCCCGCGGTGAACAAGTACCGCGACGGCGTGATCAGCCGCCTCTACAAGGGGCTGCAGGGTCTGGCGAAGGCCAACAAGGTCACCCTCGTCGAGGGTGAGGGTCGTCTCGCAGAGCCCCACGTCGTCGCCGTCGGCGACCGTCGCCTCACCGGTGCCACCGTGGTCCTGGCCACCGGGTCCACCTCGCGGACCCTGCCCGGCCTCGAGCTCGGCGGCCGCGTGCTGACCTCCGACACCGCGCTGGGCCTGGACCACGTGCCGGACAAGGTCGTCATCCTCGGCGGCGGGGTCATCGGTGTGGAGTTCGCCTCGGTCTGGAAGTCCTTCGGCACCGACGTGACCATCGTCGAGGGTCTCCCCCACCTGGTCCCCGCGGAGGACGAGGCGTGCAGCAAGGCCTTCGAGCGCGCCTACCGCAAGCGCGGCATCAACTTCTCGCTCGGTGTGCGCTTCAAGAGCGTCACCCAGGACGAGAACGGGGTCCAGGTCACCCTCGAGGACGGCAAGACCTTCGACGCCGACTACCTGCTGGTCGCCGTCGGCCGCGGGCCGGTCACCGCCGACATGGGCTTCGAGGAGGCCGGCGTCGCCATGGAGCGCGGCTTCGTGACCACCGACGAGCGGCTGCGCACCTCGGTCGAGGGCGTCTACGCCGTCGGCGACATCGTCCCCGGCCTGCAGCTGGCCCACCGCGGCTTCGCGCACGGCATCTTCGTGGCGGAGGAGCTCGCCGGGCTGAAGCCCGTCCCGATCGTCGACTCCGCGGTCCCGCGCGTGACCTACTCCGAGCCGGAGGTCTCCTCCGTCGGTCTCACGGAGAAGCAGGCCAAGGAGGAGTGGGGGGACGACGCGGTCGCCACCTACGAGTACAACCTCGCGGGCAACGGCAAGAGCCAGATCCTCGGGACCGCCGGCTTCATCAAGCTGGTGCGCCGCGTGGACGGCCCCCTCGTCGGCATCCACGCCGTGGGCTCCCGCATGGGCGAGCAGGTCGGGGAGGCCCAGCTCATCGTGAACTGGGAGGCCTACCCCGAGGAGGTCGCCCAGCTCCTCCACGCCCACCCCACCCAGAACGAGGCGATGGGCGAGGCGCACATGGCGCTCGCCGGAAAGCCGCTGCACGCGCACGGCTGACAGCCCCCCAGGGCCGCTCGGCCCGACCATCAGCACGGCTGAACATCCCGTAGAAGCGATGACGAAGGAGACCACGATGGCGGAGTCCGTCAAGATGCCGGCGCTCGGCGAGTCGGTGACCGAGGGCACCGTCACGCGGTGGCTCAAGGAGGTCGGCGAGGAGGTAGCGGTCGACGAGCCGCTGCTCGAGGTCTCGACCGACAAGGTCGACACCGAGATCCCCTCCCCGATCGCGGGGACCCTCACCGAGATCCTCGTCCAGGAGGACGAGACGGTCGAGATCGGCGCGGAGCTCGCCCGCATCGGCGGCGCCGACGACGCGCCGTCGAGCGGTGCTGCTCCCGCTGAGGAGCCCGCACCCGAGCCGGCGAAGGAGCCGGCCGAGGCCGAGCCCGCCGCGGCGGCGCCCGCCCCCGCCGCCGAGCCTGCTGCTCCCGCGCCGTCGGGCGGCGCGTCGTCCGGTGGCTCCGACGGCGGCGGCGAGGGCGTGACCGTCACCATGCCGGCGCTCGGCGAGTCGGTCACCGAGGGCACCGTCACGCGGTGGCTCAAGGAGGTCGGCGAGGAGGTCGAGGTCGACGAGCCGCTGCTCGAGGTCTCCACCGACAAGGTCGACACCGAGATCCCCTCCCCGGCCGCCGGGACCCTCGCCGAGCTCTTCGTCCAGGAGGACGAGACCGTGGAGATCGGCGCCAAGCTCGCCCGCATCGGCGGAGCCTCTGCGTCCTCGTCCGAGGCGCCCGCCACGAGCGGGGGGTCCTCCGCGGCCCCGGCAGCCCCCGAGGGGGCGTCGGAGCCCGAGGTGGCTCCCGAGGAGCCCCAGCGCCAGAGCGAGCCGGAGGCGCCGGCCAGCGCGCCGGAGCCCGCCCAGGCCAGCGAGGACTACAACAGCCCGGCCTCCCAGGTGGACGGCAGCGTCAAGCCGCCGGTCCCGCAGGAGGCCAGCAGCGCGTCCAGCGCCCCGGCCTCGGGAACGGTCTCGGCCTACGTGACCCCGCTGGTGCGCAAGCTCGCCACCGAGAACGGGGTCGACCTGTCCTCCCTCAAGGGGACGGGCGTCGGTGGGCGCATCCGCAAGCAGGACGTGCTCGACGCCGCGGAGTCCGCCAGGGCACCGCAGCAGAGCGCCCCCGCTGCTGCGCAGAAGCCGGCCGACCAGCCGGCCCCGAAGCCCGCAGCCGCTGCGGGCGCCGCCGCCAAGGCGGCGCCGTCGGTCTCCGCCAAGCGCGGGACCACCGAGAAGATGAGCCGGCTGCGCAAGGTCATCGCGCAGCGGATGGTCGAGTCGCTCCAGGTCAGCGCCCAGCTGACCACGGTGGTCGAGGTCGACGTGACCCGCATCGCGAGGCTGAGGGCGCGGGCCAAGGCAGACTTCATGGCCCGCGAGGGTGTCGGGCTCTCCTTCCTGCCCTTCTTCGCCCTGGCGTCCATCGAGGCGCTCAAGGCGTTCCCGCAGGTCAACGCCTCGGTGGACGGCGACTCGATCGTCTACCACCCGCAGGAGAACCTCGGCATCGCCGTGGACACCGAGCGGGGGCTGCTGGTCCCGGTCATCAAGGACGCGGGCGACCTCAACATCGCCGGCATCGCCAAGAAGATCGCCGAC
>JBBSRD010000044.1:0-12898 GCA_038243415.1 Actinomycetales bacterium
AGCGCGGCGAGCGCGGGCTTCACCGTCACGGACTGCTCCAAGCCCGACTGGGAGCAATTTCTCGGCGTCGACGACGTCTACGACGCCGCCCTGTTCGCCTGGACCGAGACGACGGATGCCATCTCAAGCCCCGCAGCCCGCCTCGCCTCCGGCTCGAGCGTCAGCAACTTCTCGCACTACTCGAGCGCGGTCGTCGACCAGTTGCTCGCGGAGGTCGCCGCGGAGACGGATGCATTAGCGCGCGCCACCCTGCTCGCGCAGATCGACGCAGAACTCTGGTCCGATGCCTACGGCGTTCCGCTCTACCAGTTTCCGTCGCTCATCGCGGTCAGCGATTCGGTCATGAATGTCACCGATTCGCCGCTCGAACCGGGCCTCACCTGGAACCTCTGGCAATGGGAACCTGCGCCTGCGGGCGCATAATTTGCCACACGAGGTAGACTGTCGTCGCAGGTCACCAATGTCGTGAGCCTGAGATCCCTTCTTGACCCTCGCGTCCTCGCGCGATCCTGTCACAGCGCCACGTTGTACTGCGCCCTGGCAGACACCCCACAAGCCGCAACACAAGGACTAAACCTATGGCTATTGCCACCCGCTCCGACCTGCGTAACGTCGCAATCGTCGCCCACGTCGACCACGGCAAGACGACCCTCGTCGACGCCATGCTCCGCCAGACCAACTCGTTCGACGCCCACGCGCACCTCGAGGACCGTGCGATGGACTCCAACGAGTTGGAGCGCGAGAAGGGCATCACGATCCTCGCGAAGAACACCGCGGTGCGCTACGTCGGTCCCGCGGCCGCCGCCTCGGGGAGCCCCGACGGCGTGACGATCAACATCATCGACACCCCCGGCCACGCCGACTTCGGGGGCGAGGTGGAGCGCGGGCTCTCCATGGTCGACGCGATCGCCCTGCTCGTCGACGCCTCCGAGGGCCCGCTGCCGCAGACGCGCTTCGTGCTGCGCAAGGCGCTCGAGGCGCGCCTGCCGGTGATCCTCGTCGTCAACAAGGTCGACCGTCCCGACGCGCGCATCGCCGAGGTCGTCGACGAGACGTACGACCTCTTCCTCGACCTCGCCGGGGACATGGAGAACGCCGAGGAGCTCATCGACTTCCCCATCGTCTACGCGTCCGCGCGCGCCGGCCGGGCCTCCATGACCCGTCCCGAGGACGGCGGCATGCCGGACAGCGAGACCCTCGAGCCGCTCTTCGCCCAGCTCCTCGAGACCGTGCCGGCGCCGGCCTACACCGAGGGCGCAGCGCTGCAGGCGCACGTGACGAACCTCGACGCCTCGCCGTTCCTCGGCCGCATCGCCCTGTGCCGCGTGCACGAGGGCGTCATCCACAAGGGCGAGTCCGTGATGTGGTGCCGCGCCGACGGCACCCAGCAGCGCGTGCGCATCACCGAGCTGCTCATGACCGAGGCCCTGGAGCGCAAGCCCGCCGCCGAGGCGGGCCCCGGCGACATCATCGCGGTGGCCGGCATCGCCGAGATCACCATCGGTGAGACCCTCGCCGACGCCGAGAATCCCGTCCCGCTGCCGAAGATCACCGTCGACGAGCCGGCGATCTCCATGACCATCGGCACCAACACCGCACCCACGGCCGGCAAGGTCAAGGGCGCGAAGGTCACCGCCCGCCTCGTCAAGGACCGCCTGGACCGCGAGCTCGTCGGCAACGTCTCCATGCGGATCCTCACCACCGAGCGGCCCGACGCCTGGGAGGTCCAGGGCCGCGGCGAGCTGGCGCTGGCGATCCTCGTCGAGCAGATGCGCCGCGAGGGCTTCGAGCTGACCGTCGGCAAGCCGCAGGTGGTCACCCGCGAGATCGACGGCAAGCTCCACGAGCCCCTCGAGCGCCTCACGGTCGACGCCCCCCAGGAGTACCTGGGCGCGATCACCCAGCTGCTCGCGGTGCGCAAGGGACGCATGGAGCAGATGACCAACCACGGCACCGGGTGGGTGCGCATCGAGTTCCTCGTGCCCTCGCGCGGGCTCATCGGCTTCCGCACCGAGTTCCTCACCGAGACCCGCGGCACCGGCATCGCTCACCAGACGTTCGAGCGCTACGAGCCGTGGGCCGGCGAGCTGCGGACCCGTCCGTCCGGCTCGATGATCTCCGACCGCTCGGGCGTGGCGACGCAGTACGCCATGACCTCCCTGCAGGAGCGCGGCACGATGTTCGTCGAGCCCAGCACCGAGGTCTACGAGGGCATGGTGATCGGGGAGAACTCCCGCTCCGACGACATGGACGTGAACATCACCAAGGAGAAGAAGATGACCAACGTCCGCTCCAACGCGGACGAGCTCGAGCGCCTGGTGCCCGCGCGCAAGCTCTCCCTCGAGCAGAGCCTGGAGTTCTGCCGCGAGGACGAGTGCGTCGAGGTCACCCAGAACGCGGTGCGCATCCGCAAGGTCGTCCTGGACCAGAACGGGCGGGCGAAGGCGGCGCGCGGGCGCAAGTAAGGCGTGATCGGTACCGTCCGGGGCATGACGGTCACTCCCGAGCCACCCCCGGACGCAGCGCCCCCGACCGAGCAGGAGGACGGATGGGAGCCGGGGGCTCGTGCATCGGCGGGCGCACTGGCCCAGGCCGAGCAGATCGTCGACGACCTCGCCGAGCGGGCCTTCGAGCCGGAGGACCTGGCGTCGATGGACGCCCTCGACCAGCCGCGGCGCCTCCTCCTCGTCCACGCCCACCCCGACGACGAGAGCATCGGCAACGGCGCCACCATGGGCCGCTACGCCCTCGCCGGGGCCGGCGTCACCCTCGTCACCTGCACCCGCGGGGAGCGCGGGGAGGTCGTCGACGTGGAGCTCTCCGCGCTCGAGGGCGACCACGCGGCGCTCGCCGACCGCCGCGTCATGGAGCTCGGCGCCGCCATGGAGGCCCTCGGGGTGAGCGACCACCGCTTCCTCGACGACGCGCCGCTCGCGGGCGAGAGCCGGGCCGAGACGGACGCGGTGCGCTACCAGGACTCCGGGATGGTGTGGGCGCCCGGCGGGTCCACCCGCGCCGAGCCGGACCCGGACACCCCCGCGGAGGCCTTCGCCCTCGCTGACGTCCCCGTCGCCGCTGCCCGGCTCGCGGGCGTGCTCCGCGAGGTGCGCCCGCAGGTGGTCATCACCTACGAGCCCGACGGGGGCTACGGCCACCCCGACCACGTCCGTGCCGCTGTGGTGACCGCCGCCGCCATCGACCTCGCTGCGGACCCCGACGCCCCCGGGGTCGTCGGCGTCGAGCCGTGGCAGGTCGCGTCGCTGTTCGAGTCCGTCATCCCCGCCTCCAGCCCCGACGCGGCGATGTTCGAGGGTGGGCCGCCCACGATGGTGGTCCCCGACGAGGAGGTCGACGTGGTCGTCGACGCCCCCGAGCAGCTCAGCGCGAAGGTGGCCGCGCTGCGTGCGCACCGCAGCCAGGTGCGGGTGCGGGAGAGCGACGGCGAGTGGGGGATGAACGTGGCCGCCGACCGCTGGGAGCCGATCTCCACGTCGGAGGCCTACCGGCGCTCGCAGCGTTCCCGCAGCCCGCAGCGCGCCGCGGGGGCCCCGCGCAGCAGCGACCTCTTCGAGGGCCTGGCGTGAGGGAGGGACCAGCCTGACCGGGCCGGTGGGGCCGGCTCACGCCGCGTCGGGGAGCGTCCAGAACCGGTAGCGGGAGTGGTCGGTGAAGCCGAGCGCCCCCCACAGGCTCCTGGCGGCGTCGTTGGTCTCCACCACCTGGACGTAGAGGGCGCCGGGGTCGAGCTCGGTCTCGAGGGCGGTGACGAGCGCTCGCGCGACGCCGCGCCGCCGGTGCGCGGCGTCGACGCTGACGCACGTGATGCCCAGCCAGCCCTGCGCCAGCGCTCCCCGGGCCACCCCGACGGCCTGGCCCGGGATCCCCGCGGCACCAGCGACCTGGTCCGGCAGCAGGGCGGTGGCGTAGGCCAGCGCCACGCCGTCGCGCTCGGGCGGGAGGTCTCCCGAGGTCAGCGGCGCCCCGTGGTGGTCGCTCGCGGCGAACCACGCGGCGTCCGGCGACGGCGTGACGCGGACGGGCGCGGGCACGGCGGCGCAGGCCGGCCCGGTGCGTGCGGCCGGGCGCAGCGCCAGGACCGTCCAGGGCTGCGGCGCCCAGCCCGAGGCGGCCAGCAGCTCCTCGAGGGCGGTCGAGCCCTCGTCCGCGGTCGGGAGGGGGGCTCCGTCCTTCGAGGGCCACGGGAGCGCGGAGGAGACCTGGACCGCCGGGGTGAGGCCGAGACCGCGGTAGTGACCCGCCACCGCGTCGACGGCCGCCAGCAGCGGGAGGCCGGGATCACCGGCGACGAGAGCCGAGCGCCCGCGCATCATCCGGGCCGGCCCCGAGCGCAGGAGCCACCCGCCGAGCGGCTCGACGCGGCGCCCCGACCACCCGAGACCCGTGCGCGCGGCCGCGATGCCCACCGGCGTGGCCAGCACCTCGCCGGCGTCCTCACCGCCACGCCGGTCGGGGCCGGCCGGACCGCCGGGCTCGGGGCGGCGCTGGCCCTCGCCCCTGCGCCGTCCCCGGGGCTCCCCGACCACGCGGCTGGCCACGACGTCGTCGGTGAGGACGCGGACGTCGCCCCCGCCGGCGGGCCGCACGGTCACCGACGCTGCGTCGAGGTGCAGCAGCTGCCCGATGACGTCGGTGGCGCGGCCGCCGGGCAGCCGGTGGCGCACGACGACGCGTTCGCCCAGGTGGTCAGCGCGAAGAGTCACGCCCGCCATCCCACCAGGCGCCCGGGCCGACACGGGACATCACGGATGGTCACACTTGGTGGCTCTCTGCGCCGTAGTCTCGCCGGAGGCCGCTGGCACGGCCGGCGGTGAGCAGCCGCCCGCAGGAAAGCCTGGGGCCGCGGCGAGCAGCGGTCCAGCGGGCCTGAGGTCCAGAGCCAGCCCCGTCGGGGTGGTCGACGAGCGGAGCAGTGGTGGAACGAGCAGGACTCTCACGAGTGATCGCGGTGATCAACGTCAAGGGCGGGGTGGGCAAGACCACGGTGGTCGCCAACCTGGGCGGCCTGCTCGCAGCGAGCGGCTACCGCGTGCTCCTCGTCGACCTGGACCCCCAGGGCAACCTCGGGGAGGAGCTCGGCTACACCGGCGCCCCCACCGACGACGGAGGGGCGGCGCTCGCGGCGTCCCTGACCACCGGCGTCCCGCTGGTGCCCGTCGCGGACGTCCGGCCCGGGCTCGACGTGGTCCCCGGCGGTCCCGAGCTCGACCCCGCAGCGGCCCGCCTCGTCCTCGCTGCCCAGGACGACCCCCTGGCTGCCAAGCGCTCGCTGACCGCGCTGCTCCTGGACACCGCTCCCGACTACGACATGGTTCTCCTCGACTGCCCGCCGGGCCAGGAGCCCCTGCAGCAGGCGGCGCTGGCTGCAGCGCGGTGGGCGCTGATCCCCGTGAAGACGGACGCGTCCTCGCGCAAGGGCCTGCGCGACGTGGCGCGCCGCCTGGACACCGTCATCGACCTCAACCCCGACCTGGATCTGCTCGGGGTGCTGCTCTTCGGCGTCAACCGGGGCGCCCACCGCGTGGTGGAGTCCGCGCGCGCCGGGGTGGCCGAGGACCTGGGGGACTCCGCCCCCGTACTCGAGACGACGATCCGCCACGTGGAGGCCGCCGCCCAGGAGGCGCGCGACCGCGGGCTCCTGGTGCACGAGCTCGAGGAGGCGGTCATGGCCGCCCCGGCCTGGTGGCAGATCCGCCGCGGCGCGTCGGCGGGCGACGCCCCCCGCTCCAGGTCCGTCACGGGGCTTGCCGAGGACTTCCAGCGGCTCGGCGCAGAGATCATCGAGCGCATCGGCGCCGCCGAGGGAGCGGAGAGCGACGGTGACGCTACGGTGGCGCACACCTCGGACGAGGACGGCGAGACCGCTGGCAGGGCCCTGCCCGGCGGTGCGCCCCGCCCTGACGTGCTGGCTGGAGCGTGACCCACGTGGCAGAGATCGACCTCACCTCGGTGGAGCGCCCCCGCGGCGCTGACGGCGACGAGCCCTCCGAGGCCCGGTCGCAGGGGAGCGCGAGCGCCGCTGCAGCGCCTGCGGGCGCCGGCCGCCGAGCCCTCACCGGCCTCGCCCCGCGCCGAGCGCCGGCCGTGGCCCGCCTGCGCCGCGACGCCCGTGACGCCGCCCCCCGGGAAGCACCCGCGCAGGACGCGGCGCCCCGGGAAGAACCTGCGCACCACGCGGTACCGCAGGACCCGGCGCCGCAGGACGCCGGGTCGCGCGACCCCGCGCCGCGGGACGCCGCACCGAGCCAGCCCCCCGGACGGACCCGCGACCCGCGAGGCGCACCGGGACCGCCTGCAGCAGCACCGACGGCGCCCCCTGGGTACCGCCCGCCGAGCACGACCTCCACCACCCGGGGCCGCCCCGCCGGAGCCCCGGCCGCCTTCGTCCACCCCTCCCAGCGTCCCGTGGCCCCCGGCCAGGTGCGCCGGCCGGCTCCCGGCACCCCGCAGCACCGCCAGGACCAGCGGGTCGGGCCCGGCCAGCCGCAGAGGCAGCCGCAGAGGCAGCCGCCGGGCCAGGTACCGGGCCGCGCCGCTCCGGAACAGCCCGGCGTCCGGCCGTCCCCGCCCCAGCAGCCAGCCCGGGGCCCCGTGCCCCCGGGCTACGGCGACGCCACCTCGACCAGGGCGCCGGCGGCCCAGGCCGCGCTGGCCCAGGCCGCCGCCGCGCGCGCCGCGATGGCCGCCTCGGCCGCGACGGTCGAGCCGGTCGCGCTCGACGACGCGCTGCCGCGCTACCTCCAGCTGGTGCGCAAGGAGGCCCGGGTGCGCTCGGACCAGGCGGAGTGGATGGCTCAGGAGGTCCGCCGCATCAACTCCTCCCGCCGCCGCCGTGACGGCGTGGTGGGGGAGCGGATCACCGACAACACCCTCATCCGGGTGGCCCTCGACCTGTTGCGCGCCCATGCTGGGAACCTCGAGGGCACGACCGAGGACGAGCTGACCCGGTCCGTCCTCGACCCCACCCGCCCGGCGCCCGGCGAGCCACACCCCGGATACTGAGCGGGACGGACCACCCGCAACCGGCAAGGAGCCACCCGTGACCTACGTGATCGCCGAACCCTGCGTGGACCTCAAGGACCGCGCGTGCGTCGACGAGTGCCCGGTCGACTGCATCTACGAGGGTGACCGCGCCCTCTACATCCATCCTGACGAGTGCGTGGACTGCGGCGCCTGCGAGCCGGTCTGCCCCGTCGAGGCCATCTACTACGAGGACGACGTCCCGCCGCAGTGGACGGGCTACACCACCGACAACGCGGTCTTCTTCGACGACGTCGGTTCTCCCGGCGGCGCCGCGAAGATGGGTGTGATCAAGAAGGACGGGCCCCTCGTGGCCTCGCTGCCTCCGCAGTCCCACGACGAGTGAGCACCTGGGGGCGCCCTGACCTCCCGGGGTTCCCTTGGGACGCCCTGGCCGCCCACGGCGCCGTGGCCCGTGAGCACGCCGGGGGCATCGTCGACCTGTCCGTCGGGACCCCGGTCGACCCCACGCCGCAGGTGGTCCAGGACGCCCTGAGCGCGGCGGCCGACGCCCCCGGCTACCCCACGACCGTGGGCACGCCGGAGCTGCGCAGCGCCGTCGCCGGCTGGTTCGCGCGCCGGCGTGGCGTGGTGGGCCTGGAGCCCGACGCGTGCGTCCCCACGATCGGCTCGAAGGAGCTCGTGGCCTGGTTGCCCACCTACCTGGGCCTCGGCGCCGGCGACGCGGTGGCGCTGCCCCCGATCGCCTACCCGACGTACGACGTCGGGGCCCGCCTCGCCGGCGCCGCCCCGGTGGCCATCGACCCCGACGACCTGCCGTCGTCCGGCCGGGTCGACGGCCGCCGGGTCGCCCTGGTGTGGGTCAACTCCCCGTCGAACCCGACCGGTGAGGTCATGGGCGTGGCTGCGCTGGCCCGCGTCGTGGCCTGGGCGCGCCGGGTGGGCGCCGTGGTGGCCAGCGACGAGTGCTACTGCGAGCTGGGCTGGGACGTCGACGACGTGCCGTCCGTGCTCGACCCGCGGGTCTGCGGGGACGGCCACGAGAACCTGCTCGTGGTGCAGTCCCTGTCCAAGCAGAGCTCGGTGGCGGGCTACCGCGCCGGGCTCCTCGCCGGGGACCGCGTCCTGGTCGACGCCGTGGTGGCCGTGCGCAAGCAGGCCGGGATGCTCGTGCCATCGCCGGTGCAGGCCGCGATGGTCGCCGCGCTCGGTGACGATCATCACGTCGGTGAGATCCGGGAGCGCTACCGGCGTCGCCGTGACGTGCTGCGGGCGGCGCTCGAGGCCTTCGGTCTGGCGGTCCCCGGCTCCCCGGCAGGGCTGTACCTGTGGGCCACGCGGGGACGTGACGGCTGGCAGGACGTGGCCGCCCTGGCGCGCGCCGGGATCCTGGTGGCCCCCGGCTCGTTCTACGGCGAGGCGGGGGCGCAGCACGTGCGGGTGGCGCTGACGGCCACCGACGAGCGGGTCTCTGCAGCCGTGGAGCGCCTCGGGCAGTGACGCTCGGGACGCACGGGGCGGGTGTGGTCCGGCGCGGGCGGGGCCGGTCTGCCGCCTCGGACGGCTGATCGGGACGCGTCCTCGCGAGGCGTGCTCGTGGCCGTAGTCTCCCAAGGCCGGTCGCTTCGTGCGCCGGTGCCAGCACCGTGCCTGCACCCGTGTCCCGTCCGTCAGGAGGCCACCCCATGCCAGATCAGCCCTACGCCCTCGAGCACCCCGCCGGCCGCCTCGAGCTGCCCGTCGTCCCCGCCACGCAGGGCCAGGACGGCCTGGACATCTCGGCGCTGCTCAAGACCACGGACAAGGTCACCCTCGACTCCGGGTTCGTCAACACCGCGTCCTGCGCGTCGGCCATCACCTACATCGACGGCGACGCGGGCATCCTGCGCTACCGCGGATACCCGATCGACCAGCTCGCGACGTCCTCCTCGTTCCTCGAGGTGAGCTACCTGCTGATCCACGGCGAGCTGCCGACGCCGGCGCAGCTGGACGGGTTCACCCAGCGCGTCGGCCGCCACACCATGCTCCACGAGGACCTCACGCGCTTCTTCGACGGTTTCCCGCGCGACGCGCACCCGATGGCGGTGCTCTCCTCCGCGGTCTCGGCGCTGTCGACCTTCTACCAGGACTCGCTCAACCCCCGCGACGCCGAGCAGGTCGAGGTCTCCACGTTCCGGCTGCTCGCCAAGCTCCCCACGATCGCGGCGTACGCCCACAAGAAGAGCATCGGGCAGCCGTTCCTCTACCCGGACAACTCCAAGGGCCTGGTCGAGAACTTCCTGCGCCTGACGTTCGGCTTCCCGGCCGAGCCGTACGACACCGACCCCGAGATGGTCGCCGCGCTGGACCAGCTGCTGATCCTCCACGCCGACCACGAGCAGAACTGCTCCACCTCCACGGTGCGCATGGTGGGCTCCTCCGGCGCGAACCTCTTCGCCTCGATCTCCGCCGGCATCCACGCGCTCTCCGGACCCGCTCACGGCGGGGCGAACTCCGCGGTCCTCGAGATGCTCGAGTCCATCCGGCGCGGCGAGGACGACGCCGACTCCTTCATGAGGAAGGTCAAGGACAGGCAGGACGGCATCCGCCTCATGGGCTTCGGCCACCGGGTCTACAAGAACTACGACCCGCGCGCGGCCATCGTCAAGGTCACCGCCGACCGCATGCTCGAGAAGTCCGGCCCCTCCGAGCTCCTCGACATCGCCAAGCGTCTCGAGGAGATCGCGCTCGCCGACGACTACTTCGTCGAGCGCAAGCTCTACCCGAACGTGGACTTCTACACCGGCCTGATCTACCAGGCGATGGGCTTCCCCACGAAGATGTTCACGGTGCTCTTCGCCATCGGCCGCCTCCCCGGCTGGATCGCCCAGTGGCGCGAGATGGTCGACGACCCGGCGACCAAGATCGGCCGTCCCCGTCAGGTGTACACCGGCGAGGTCGAGAGGGCCTGGGTCCCGCCCGAGCAGCGCTGAGGCTCAGCCGGCGACGCGCACGGCGGCGGTCCCCGCGAGGGGATCTCCCAGCGCGGCGCCGGCCTCGCGGGCCTCGCCGCTCGCGGTCCAGCCCTCGTCAGGGCGCGAGCGCTGCCACGTGAGGCCGTCGGTGCTGACCTCCACGACGCCGAGGTCGCTCGCGTGCGCCACGGCCCACGCCGCGTCCGCCCAGGCGGCCCGCGCGGCGTCGGGCCCGTCACCGGCGGAGCCCATGATGAGGATGCGGCCGTCGGTGCCGGAGCCGTCGCCGCCGTCCTCGCCCGCCGCCCCCACGATCGCCGGCACGTCAGGGAGCTCCACGGCGGCGCGATCGCGCACCACGGCGGCGCGCGGCCACGACCCGTCCTCGCCGGGGAGCTGACGACCGGTGTCGCCCGGCGCCCGCAGGCGGCAGGTGAGCGAGGCGGGGGAGAACCCGGTCAGCGCCGAGGCCCACGCGCGGCCCTCGGCCTCGTGGTCGCCGTAGGCCAGGGGGAACCCGGAGCGCTGGACCTCCTGGGCGGCCTCGGTCACGGGGAGCTCCGCGTACCCGTCGACGGCGACGAGCCGGTCGTAGAAGGCGGTGGTGGAGTACACCGGGTCGAGCACCTGCTGCTCGTCGCCCCAGCCCTGCGAGGGCCGCTGCTGGAAGAGCCCGAGGGAGTCCCGGTCGCCGTAGGAGATGTTGCGCAGCCTCGACTCCTGCACCGCGGTGGCCAGCGCGATCGTCACCGCGCGCGGGGGGAGGCCGCGCGTGCGGGCGAGCGCCGCGATCAGTGCCGCGTTCGCCGACTGGTCGGGGGCGTAGGAGTGCTCCACGCCGTCGGTGGTGGCCGTGCACCGCTCGACGGCGACCACCGTGGCGGGCTCCAGGGCCCGCCACGCGAGCACGGCGCCGCCCACGAGCACCGCGAGCACCACCACGACACCGACCAGGCCCAGCAGGGACCGACCCATCCACACCCCCACGCCGTTCCCCCTCCGGCCGCTCCCGCCCCTCGCGTCCGCTGCGTGCTCAGTTGGCGTGCAGGGCCTCGTTGAGGCTGAACCGCTTCCCGTCGATCCGGCGCACGAGCGCCTGCACGGCCCCCGTGGTCGAGTTGCGGCGGAAGAGCAGGCCCGAGGCCCCGGACAGCTCGACGGCCTTGACCACGCGCGGCTCGGAGGCGTCGTCGTCCTGGACGCTCACCCGGGTCCCGGCCGTGAGGTACAGGCCGGCCTCGACGACGCAGTCGTCGCCCAGGCTGATGCCCAGGCCGGCGTTGGCACCGAGCAGGCAGCGCTCCCCGATGCGGATCTTCTGGGTGCCGCCGCCGGACAGGGTGCCCATGATCGACGCGCCGCCCCCGACGTCGGAGCCGGCACCGACCACGACGCCGGCGGAGATGCGGCCCTCGACCATGGCGCTGCCCAGGGTCCCGGCGCCGAAGTTGACGAACCCCTCGTGCATCACCGTGGTGCCCTCCGCGAGGTGCGCGCCCAGGCGCACGCGGTCGGCGTCGGCGATGCGCACGCCGGACGGGACCACGTAGTCGACCATCCGCGGGAACTTGTCCACCCCCAGCACCTGGAGGGCGCCGTGCGCGGCGAGCAGCCGCAGGCGCACGGCCTCGAAGCCCTCGACCGCGCACGGCCCGGCGGAGGTCCAGACGACGTTGGTCAGGTGGCCGAAGATCCCGTCGAGGACCACCTCGCCCGGCGCCACGAGCCGGTGGGAGAGCAGGTGCAGGCGCAGCCAGGCGTCGGCGGTGCCGCCCGGGGCCGCGTCAAGGTCCACCTGGGTGGTGGCGACCGTGGTGGTGGTCCCGCGCGCGGTGTCGGTGCGGGCGAGCGCCGAGAGCTCCGCGGGCACGCCGTTGATCCCCGTCGCCGACGCCGGGACCTCACCGAGGGCGGGCACGGGGTAGCGCACGTCCAGCACGGTGCCGTCGGCGGAGGTGGTGGCGAGACCGTGGGCCCAGGCGTGACGCGTCATGCTCGCCACCCTAGGGTCCGGGTGCATGGAGGCGACGGATCAGCCCACCCGACCCGGAGCGAGCGCGCGGGAGGCCGGCGCCCCACCGGCCCTCGTGCCGGTGCCGGCGCTGGACCTGCGCGGCGACGTCGTCGACCTCACCGCTGCGCTGGTCGACGTCCCCTCGGTCAGCGGCGACGAGCGCGCCCTGGCCGACGCCGTCGAGACGGCCCTGCGCGCCCTGCCCCACCTGCGCGTGGACCGCGACGGCGACGCCGTGGTCGCCCGCACCACCGGGGGCGCTCCCTCGCGGGTGCTGGTCGCCGGCCACCTCGACACCGTGCCGATCGCCGGCAACGTGCCCTCGCGCCGCGAGGTCAGGGACGGGGAGGAGTGGCTGGTCGGGCGTGGCACCACCGACATGAAGGGCGGCGTCGCCACCCAGCTGGCGCTCGCCGCAGCCCTCAGCGACCACCTCGCCTCCGGTGCGTCGCTGGAGAGGGAGGTCACCGTCGTCCTCTACGACCACGAGGAGGTGGACTCCTCGCTCAACGGTCTCGGGCGCCTCGCCCGGAACCACCCGGAGTGGCTGGGGTGCGACGCCGCGGTGCTCGGTGAGCCGACCTCCGCGGGCGTCGAGGGCGGCTGCCAGGGCACGCTGCGGGCGCAGGTGACCCTGACCGGTCGCGCCGCCCACTCCGCGCGCGCCTGGCGGGGCGTCAACGCCGTCCACGCCGCCGGCGACGTGCTCGCCCGCCTCGCGGCCCACGAGCCCCGGGTCGTCGACGTGGACGGCCTCACCGACCGCGAGGGGCTGCAGGCCGTCGGCATCACCGGCGGTCACGCCGGCAACGTGGTCCCCGACCGCTGCACCGTCACCGTGAACCACCGCTTCGCCCCCGACCGCGACGTCGCCGCCGCCACCGCCCACGTCAAGGGCGTCCTGGAGGGGTACGACGTGGTGGTCGTCGAC
>JBBSRD010000045.1:0-12788 GCA_038243415.1 Actinomycetales bacterium
CTCCATGGCGAGGTAGACCGTCCCGCCGTCGGCGCCCTGGTCGTACACGGCCACGATGCCGGGGTGGCTCAGGCGGGCCGCCGAGCGGGCCTCGCGGGTGAAGCGCTCCACGAAGACGTCGTCCGTGGCTAGGTGGCCGTGCATCACCTTGAGGGCGATCGGGCGCCCGAGACGGGTGTCGGTGGCCAGGTAGACGGTGGCCATGCCGCCCGCGGCGATCCGGGAGACCACCTCGTAGCGCCCGTCGACCAGGGCGCCGACGAGGGGGTCTCGGACTGCCGCGGGCACGAGGCGAGCCTACGGTCGAGCAGCCGCGTCGATCGGCACGCTCACCGGTAGCGGGCCGCCAGCGTGGTGACGTTGGCGACGTAGCGCACGGTGTCGGGGAAGGGACCGTTCTCCCGCACGCTGCCCAGACCCTGGTAGTACCCGCCGATCGCGGTGTCGGCGTCGGGGGCGCTGACGCTCAGCGTCCGCAGGATCGCCACGCCGGCGACGGCGTTGTCGCGGGGGTCCAGCAGGTCCAGGTCGCGGCCGACCAGGCGGGAGGCCCACTCGCCGGAGGCGGGGATGACCTGCATCGCGCCGAGCGCGTTCGCGGGGGAGACGGTCCGGGCGTTGAAGCCCGACTCCTGGTGGGCGACGGCCTGAGCGAGCGCCGGGTCCACGCCCATGTCGCGGGCGGTCTGCGCCACGATCTCTCTCACCTGGTCGCGGCTGGGCACGGTGCGCGCCGCCAGGGCGTCGCGGTTCGCCGTCGCCGCCGCGGTGACCGACGCGGGGTAGCTGCGCCCCGCGAAGGTCGAGGCCACCGGCTTCGTGGCCGGGGCCGCCTGGGCGTCCGTCGGCAGGGTGACCACCTGGCCCGTCTGGAGCACCGCGCCGCGCGGGAGGTCGCTGGAGGCCAGCAGCGCGGAGAGCGGCACTCCGGTCGCCGCGGCGATGCCGCTGAGGGTGTCGCCGCGACGCACCACCACCTCGACGGGGCCGGGGGCCTGCGGCGGCGTGGGAGCGGCGCTGGTCCCTGTGCTGGTCCCTGTGCTGGCGGGGACCGTCAGCTGCTGGCCCTCGACGATGAGGTAGGGAGCGGGGATGCCGTTGGCCGCAGCGAGCGCGGCCACCGAGGACCCGGCCCGCAGGGCGATGCCGCTGAGGCTGTCGCCGGGAGCGACGACGTGGGAGGTCGGCGCAGCAGGCGTGCCCGGGATGGTGAGGGTCGTCCCCGCCACGACCACCCGGGGGTCGGCGATGCCGTTCGCCTGGGCGAGGGCCGCGACGCTGGTGCCGGTCGCGAGCGCCGCGTGGCCCAGGGTCTGGCCTGCGGGGACCGTCCAGGTGGTCGGCTCCGCGGCGCTCGCGGGGGCGGCTGCGAGCACGCCGAGCGTCGGGGCGCCGACGACCGCAGCCCCCAGCGCCGCGAGGACGGCGGCCGTGGGTCGGGTGGGGGGTGCCATGAGCGGTCCTCCGGTGTGGTGTGACGGAAGGGTTCAGTGTGGCAGATGGGATCACTTGCACCGGTTCTCGCCATGCCGGTCACCCGGCGTGGTCGCCGGGCGGTGGTGGGCTGGTGCGGCGCCGTCCACCGCGTGGCACCCTGTCTCGGTGAGCGCCAGGGATTCCACCGTCCGGGGTCGCAGCGAGAGGGACGTGCGCGCGGCCCGCACCGCGCAGGGACGCGGGGCTCCGCCGGGAGCCGTCGCCGGTGGCGAGGCACCCGTCCTGGCCGACCTGGACGAGCTCGTCGGCGACGACGAGGCGTGGCTGACCGTGCCCGACGCCGCTGAGGTCCTCGGCATCGACGTCTCGCGGGTGCGCCGCTTCCTCGACGACCGGGTGCTCGTCGGCGTGCGCCGCGGCCGGCCCCGGGTGCTGTCCGTGCCGCGCGTGCTCGTCGAGCCGGAGCCGATGGTCTCGCTCCCGGGGACCGTGACCGTGCTGTCCGACGCCGGCTACACCGACGCCGAGGCGCTGCGCTGGCTCTTCTCGCACGAACCGGTGCTCGGGACCACCCCCGTCGCGGCCCTGAGGGACCGCCGCATCGCCCCGGTCCGCCGGCAGGCGCAGTCGCTGCTCATCTGAGCCCGCTGGAGTCTCCCCGCTCCGCCCCTCCCGGCGCGGCTCCCGGGGTTCCCCGCGCATCGACGGTGCCCGAGCGGGGACCTCGTGCCGGCGGCACCCCGCTGCACGCCGCACCGACCCGTCGCTGGACGGCGAGCCTGGCAGACGGCGCGGAGGGTCAGGCGGGGGAGCGCCAGGAGGCGGCGTCGCGCCGGGCCCTGCGCGCGCGCACCAGGCCGGGCACCGCCACGGCGAGGCGGGCGGGCAGCGGTACGGCGACCCTCCGGCGCATCACCTGGTAGTCGGCGCCCTCCACCTCGTCGAGGATCCCCCCGTAGAGGCGGTAGGCGCAGTCGATGGAGTCGCGGCTGGTCGGCGCGAGCATCGCGATGCCCGGCCTGGCGCGGGCGAACAGGTCGCGGGTCATCGCCACCTGCCCCTCCAGCAGCGTCCGGACGCCCGGGGTCGTCACGCCGGTGCGCCTCGACTCCTGCAGCTCGGCGCGGGTGACGCCCGCGGCCGCCTGGGCGTCGTCGGGCAGGTAGGTGCGCCCGCGGTCGAGGTCCTCACCGACGTCGCGGATGAAGTTGGCCATCTGGAAGGCCTCGCCCAGCAGGCGGGCGCGCACCGCCGCCTCGTCCTCGAGGCCGGGCAGGGTCCCCAGCACGGGGAGCATCTGCAGCCCGATCACCGACGCCGACCCGTACATGTAGGCCTCGAGGTCGGCGTAGGTCGGGTAGTGGGTCTCGGTGATGTCGGCGCGCATGGACGCCAGGAACGCGTCGACGACGGCCAGGGGTATCGACCAGCGGCGCACCGTGGCGAGCATCGCCCGGGCCACCGGGTCCTGGGCCTCCCCCGACGAGAGAGCGAGCGCAAAGGCGTCTGACCACTCCACGAGCGCGTCGGGGTCCGGCGCCGCCAGGGAGTCCACGAAGTCGTCGGCGTAGCGCGCGAAGCCGTACAGGGCCCACACCCACGGACGCTTCTCCGGGGGGAGGAGGGCAGTGGCCAGGAAGTACGTCCGACCGTGCTCCGCGTGCAGCGCGCGACAGACCAGGAGGTCGGAGCGCAGGCGGGGGTCGGTGATGCCGGCAGCGTCCAGCGAGGAGGAGCCGGCCGGGCGGCCTAGCGCCACGCCCGCGAGCGGTACGTCGCGTCCACGCCGGTGATGCGCTCGGCGGCCAGCCGCCCGGAGACGAGCACCATCGGGACCCCGACGCCCGGCTGGGTGCCGGACCCGGTGAACACCACGTTCTCACCCCACATGTTGCCGGGGCGGAACGGCCCCGTCTGGCGGAAGACGTGGGAAGAGGCGAACGGGGCGCCGTCGGCCATGCCTTGGTCGAGCCAGTCCTGCGGGGTGGTGACGTGCTCCACCTCGATGCCGTCGCGGAAGCCCTCGTAGCCGCGCTTCTCGAGGGTGTCGAGCACGTGGTCGCGGTAGGCGGGCCCGATCGTGGCCCAGTCCACGCCGTGCTTCGCGCCCGCGGACAGGCTGGGGGTCGGGAACAGCACGTAGTAGACGTCCTTGCCGGGCGGGGCCAGCGTCGCGTCCGAGACCGTCGGCGTCGAGAGCAGGATCGACGGGTCGGACATGAGCCGCCCGCTGGTCAGCTCAGCGAAGACCTCGCGCCAGGAGTGCCCGAACAGGATCGTGTGGTGCGCCGAGCCCGGGTAATGGGCGCTGGAGCCGGCCAGCAGGAGGTAGCAGGACGGCGAGAACTTCAGCGGGAGCCGTCGCAGCGGGGCCCCGAGCAGCTCGGAGTAGGCCACCGGCAGGTCCGGGTTGAGCACGAGGGCGTCGCAGGTGATGCGCTCGCCGGTGTCGGTGATCACCGCGGTGGCACGGCCGTTGCTGTGCTCCACCGAGGTGACCGTCGTGGAGTAGCGGAACTCCACGCCGTGCTTGGCGGCGGCCGCTGCCATGCCCACCGGGATCGAGTGGACCCCGCCGCGCGCGGTGACCACCCCGGCGACGGAGTCCATGTACGCGATGACGGCGTAGATGCCCAGCGCCTCCTGCGGGGAGACCCCGGCGTAGAGGGCCTGGAAGGAGAAGACCTTCTGGGTGCGCTCGTCCTTGAGGAAGCGCTCCACCAGCGTGGACATCCGGGAGAAGCCGCCGAGCATCAGCAGGCGTGCCATGTCGGTGCCCACGAGGGAGAGCGGCGAGTCGATGTTGCGGTCGATGAAGGTCTTCATCTCCGCGCGGTAGAGCTTGCCCACGTGCGTCACGAAGCGCCGGTAGCCGGCGGCCTCCTCGGGGCCCACGAGCTCCTCGATCGCCTGCGCCATCGCGTCGGGGTCGGCGTGGACGTCCAGCTGCGTGCCGTCGGCGTACTTGGCGCGGTAGAGCGGGTCCACGCTCTCCAGGACCACCCAGTCGGCCACGTCCTCGCCGAGGGCGTCGAAGCAGTCCGCGACGAGGTCCGGCATGGTGAGGACCGTCGGCCCGGTGTCGAACTTGTACGAGCCGCCCTCGACCTCGTCGGTGATGCGCCCGGCGCGGCCCCCGGGGACGGGCTCGCGCTCGAGGACGGTGACCTTGCGGCCCGCGCCCGCCAGCCGCATCGCCGCGGAGAGCCCCGCGAGGCCGGCCCCGACGACCACCACGTGGTCGGTCGGCCCCGACACCGTGCGGATGCGCCCGGGGACGAGGGTGTCGATGCTGCGGCGCACCGCGTGGGAGGGACTGACGCCCAGGATGGAGCTCATGCGGTCCTTGCTGTCGCGGCGTCGATGAGGTCGCCGAGCGCCACGCGGGCCTCGTCGGTCACCTGGGCTGTGCTGAGCGCGTCACGGCTGCGCGTGACGGCGTCGTCGATCATGGTCTCCACGGCGGCGAGCGCCCCGGTCTCCTCGATGATGGTGCGCAGGCGCGCCACACCGTCGGCGTCGAGGACGTGGTCGCCCACCCCGAGGCGCAGCGCTGCCGCGGCGCTCTCGTCGGCGTTCTGCAGCGCGAGCAGCACCAGGACGGTGCGCTTGCCCTCGCGCAGGTCGTCGCCGGCCGGCTTGCCCGTCTCCTGCGGGTCGCCGTAGACGCCGAGCACGTCGTCGCGGAGCTGGAAGGCCTCACCCACGGCCAGCCCGTAGTCGCTGTACGACGTCAGCAGGCTCTTCGGGGCGTCCGCGAGCGCGCCGCCCATCAGCAGCGGGTGCTCCACGCTGTACTTCGCGCTCTTGAAGCAGATGACGCGGCGCGAGCGGGCGATGGCGGCCTCGAAGGCCTCCTCGTCCGGGAGGTCGAACGGCATGGCCTGGGTGAGCATGTCGAGGTACTGCCCGGCCATGAGCTGGGTGCGCATCTCGTCGAAGACGGGGCGCACGCGGGCCAGGGCGTCGGGCGGCAGGCCGCCGCCGGCGAGCGCGGCGTCGGACCAGGTGAGGCAGAGGTCGCCCGCGAGGATCGCCCCCGCGGCGCCGAAGTGCACGTCGTCGCCCATCCACCCCTGGACCCGGTGGAGCGTGGCGAACTGGCGGTGCACCGACGGCTGGCCGCGGCGGGTGTCGGAGGCGTCCATGACGTCGTCGTGGATGAGGGCCGCGGCCTGGAAGAGCTCGAGCGAGGTGGGCAGGGAGATCAGCGCGGGCTCGCCGCCGACGTCCTCGGGCTCGCCGCCGGCGCCCAGGAAACCCCAGTAGGCGAAAGCCGCCCGCAGCCGCTTGCCGCCGCGCAGCAGCTTCGCGATCGGTTCGGCGAGGCGGCCGCCGTCGTCGCCGACCGCGGCCAGGAGGCCGTCGTGGTGGGCGAGGATCGCGTCGAGCTGGTCCTGCACGGCGCTGCGCAGCCCGTCGAGGTCCAGGCGCGAGGACCCCAGGACGCCACCGGCAGGTCCGCCCGGGTGCCTCATCACGCCCAGGGTCCCGTGGCCGTCCGCTGGCGTCGGGGACACCGCTCCCCGGCCGGGAGCGCTGGAGGTCGTCGTCACCACAGCAGGCTAGCCGGGATGATCCAGGGCGGCGATCTAGCCTGGTGTGGTGCAGGACTCACGAGGCGACCGCGAGCAGGCGTGGGCCAGCGCCCACGCCACGCAGGTGCCGGGCGGACGCCTCGTCGGCGGTCTGGTCCGCGGGTACCTGGGGGTGATGCACGCCCTGGCCGCGCCGCTCGTCGCCCGTGGGGTGCCTCCGTTGGCGGTGACCGTCGCGGCGGTGGCCCTGAGCTGGCTGGCGCTGGTGCCGGCGATCGCCGGGGGCCGGTGGGCGCTCGCTGCGGTGGCGGTCCTGGCGGTCGGCGGCCTCGCGGACTCCCTGGACGGTCAGGTGGCGCGCGACGCCGGGCGCTCCAGCCGCCTCGGAGCGCTCGCTGACGCCGTGGGCGACCGCCTCAGCGACCTCGCGACGATCGGCGTCCTGTGGGCGCTGGGCGCCCCGCCGGCCTGGGTGCTCGTCGCCGCGGTCGCCGGGTTCCTGCAGGAGTACGCCCGTGCGCGCAGCCAGGTCGAGGGGGTGACCGGCCCCGGCGTCGTCTCGATCTCCGAGCGCCCCACCCGCGTGGCCGTGGTCGTGATGTTCACCCTCGGCTGCGGGCTCTACCCGGGCGCGGCGGTGGGGTGGGCCACCGCGGGAGCCGTCGTCGCGGCGGCCGCGGCGCTCGTGGCGCTCGCGCAGGTGCTGCTCGCCCTGGTCCGTCAGCTCTCGCGCTGAAGCACGTCGCCCCTCGTCAGCGCTGCGCCGCCTCGAGCGCTGCGCCTCAGGCGGGGCCGATCATCTCGGCGACGATGCGCGCGCTCTGCGCGACCAGCGGGATGCCCCCGCCGGGGTGGGAGGAGCCGCCCACGAGGTAGAGGCCGGGCAGCGGCGAGCGGTTGGCCGGGCGCAGGAACGCCGCGCTCGCCCCGTTGGACGAGGTGCCGTAGATGGAGCCGCCCAGGCTCGCCGTCTCGCGCTCGAGGTCCGCCGGGGTGCGGACGACGCGCCACAGCAGCCGGTCGCGGACGTCGTTCCCGCGCCGGGCCATCACCTCCAGGACGTGGTCGGCGTAGCGCTCCGCGAGCCCCGGCTCGTCCCAGTCCACCCCGGCGCGTCGGTCCTGCGGGGTGTGGCGGGGGGCGTTGACGAGCACGAACCACGCCTCCGTGTCCTCGCTGGGCCGCAGCTCCGGGTCGTCGGGAGCGCTGACGTAGACGGCGGGGTCGTCCACCGGCTCCGGCGCCCCGGCGAAGGGTCCGGTGCCGAAGACCGCGTCGAACTCCGCGTCGTAGTCCGCGGGGAAGGACACCGTGTGGTGGGCGAGCCCCGGCGTGCGCCCGCGCAGCGCGAGCAGGAGGACGAAGCCGGACAGCGACGGGGTGGCCGCGCGCAGGCGGGCCCGCTGGCGCCGCGCCCCCGTGGCGCCGCGCCGGGGCAGGAGGTGGCGGTAGAGGGCGGTGGCGTCGGCGTTGGAGACCACGACGTCCGCCGCGGCCCGCTCCCCGCTCGCCAGCACCACGCCGCGGGCCCGGCCGCCGCCGACCTCGATCTCGGTGACCTCCACACCGGTGCGGAGCACGGCCCCGCGCTCGCGGGCCCGGTCCGCGACGGCGTCGACGAGGCGGCGCAGCCCCCCGCTCACGTGCCAGGAGCCCTGCTCGGCCTCGAGGTGGGCGATCGCGGCGAGCGCCGCCGGTGCGCGGCGCGGGTCCGAGCCGGTGTACGTGGCGTAGCGGTCCAGGAGCTGGACCAGCCGGGGGTCGTGGAGGTAGTGCTGCCCGAGGGAGCGCAGCGAGCGCCACGGGGCGATGGTGGCGACGTCGCGCAGCCCTCCGCGGCGCGCCGCGAGCCGCGCCAGGGTGGCGGCGCCGTGGAGGGGGGAGGTGAGGAACGGGACCTCGGTGGCGGACCAGATCGCGGCGGCGCGCCGCGACAGGGCGTCCCACTGCGCACCGGCGCCCGCGCCGATGGACGCGTCGAGCGCGGCGTGCAGCGCTGCGGGGTCGCGCCCCGGCACGGTGAGGCGGGTCCCGTCGGCGAAGCGGTAGCCCGCGGCGGGGTCCACGGCGAGCACGTCGACGACGTCGGACAGCGGGGCGCCCGTCGCGGCGAAGAGGTCCTCGAAGACCTGCGGCCAGGTGAGCAGGGAGGGGCCGGTGTCGAAGCCGAAACCGTCGCGCTCGTACCAGCCCAGCTTGCCGCCGGTGGTGGACGAGCGCTCGTGCACGGTGACGTCGTGCCCGCCGGCGGCCAGGCGCGCGGCGGCGGCGAGCCCGCCCATCCCCGCGCCGACGACGGCGACGCGCGCCACGCTCAGCCCTCGGCCGGCGCTCGCGGCGCCGGGGTGCTCATGGTGCGGGGGCCAGCACCGTGCCGCCGACGGTGAAGGTGTGGGGGTCGCCCGGCGTCGACGGGGGGACGACGGTGACGGAGACGACCTCGCCGCCGCCGCCGCGCGTGAAGGTCGAGGCGGTGGCCCCGGGCCCCCCAGCCGACGGGGACTCGACGAACCCGGCGCGGGTCAGGGCCTCGCGGTAGACCCCGAGGACGTCCTCGGGGGAGGCGTCGATGCGCGCGGCCAGGCTCACGTCGATCGTGTCGCCGTCGGGGATGGCGGAGGTGAGGAGCACCTCGGCGTCGTCGGGCACGGGGATCACGTCGGTGGGCAGGCCCTCCACCACCCCGCCCTGGGAGGTCTCGGACGAGGACGGCTCGGCGCCCTCGGCGGGCCCGTCCTCGCCCGCCGCGTCCTCGGGGGGCGCCTGCGCCGCGGAGGAGGTGGCGGAGGCGGTCGGCGTCACCTCGACCTCCTCGCCGTCGCCGCTCGAGCACCCGGCGATCGTGAGGGCGAGCAGCAGGCCGGCAGCCCCGAGCGAGCGGCGGGCACGCGTTCGGGAACGTGGGTGGTGCCTCATCCGGTGCTCTCCTCCCGGGCAGCGGGCGCTGCCTCGTGGTCGTCGCCGTGACCGCCGTGCGGCCGCGGGACGCCGGGGTGCTCGATCGCCGGCCCGGAGGTCCCAGGGTAGAGGGCCGCACCGCAGGCGCGCCTGCCGCGACCCGCCGGGCGGGCCGGGGCGATCGGGCGTCCGCGCCAGAGCAGGCCACCGCGCCGGCTGCGCCGGTGGGACAGGACGACGAGGTGGACGAGCACGGCGATCGAGGCGGGGTGGGCGAAGGCGTCGGGCCAGAGCCGGCCCCCCGTGCGCCCTGCGGTGACCACCCTCCCGGCGACCGCCGCGAGGTAGCCGAGCGCCCCGGTGCGCGAGCCGAGCAGCGCCGCGGCCGGGGGCACCAGCCAAAGCGCGGCGCACGCGGCCGCCAGGGCTGCGGAGCGTGGGGCCGAGGGGGCGACGGACCACAGGGACTTCGCGTAGCCGTCGCGCACCTGGGGCCAGCCGTCGTACATGCGGCACGCCGCGAGACGGGTGCCGTCGACCACCACGCCGCGGCCCCCGGCGGTCTTGACGGCCCGCAGCAGCGCGACGTCGTCGAGCACGTCGCCGCGCACCGCCGCGAACCCACCGGCGGCGTCCAGGGCGCGGGCGTCGAGGACGGTCAGCTGGCCGTTCGCGGCGGACAGCGAGGGACGGAGCGAGCGCTCTGCGGCGCGCAGCGGGAGCAGGGTCAGCCACGACCACTGCAGGAGCGGTTGGACGAGGCGCTCGGCCGCGGTCACCGCGACCTGGCGGGGGTAGGGGCTGACCAGGGCCAGGCTCCGCCGGCGCAGGAGGTCGCACCCGGCAGCCAGGCCGTGGGGCGCCAGGCGCACGTCGGCGTCCAGGGTGACGAGCAGCGAGCCGGTGGCGCGCGCCCGCAGCTGGTGCAGGGCGTGGGGCTTGCCGAGCCACCCCGGCGGCAGGTCTGCGCCCGTCAGCACGGTGACGCGGGGGTCACCGCCCGCGGCGCGGCGGGCGATGGCGGCGGTGCCGTCGGTGGAGGCGTCGTCCAGGACGAGCACCTCCAGGTCGGGGACGCCCGTGCTGGCCAGGACGGCGGTCAGGCAGCCGCTGACGGTCGAGGCCTCGTCGCGCGCGGGGACCAGCACGCTGACGCGCTCGGTCACCGGCGGCGGGTCGTCGCAGGGGCGGCGCAGCAGCAGGGCGTTGACGGCGCTGTGCGCGCTGAGCAGCGCCGCCCCGGCGCTGCAGAGCGCGACGAGGCGCCTCGGCCAGCTCACCGGAGGTCGCGCCCCGGGGCCGGGTCGCCGGCGCGGGGGCCGGCCGCCCGCTGGTCCCGCCAGGTCAGGAGCAGCCAGGGCCCCACCACCAGGCCCATGACGACCAGGCCCCAGAGCCCCACGCCGGGCCGCCCGAAGAAGGCGACGTTGGCCAGCGCCGAGCCGAGCCACGTCCACGCGAGCAGCACCGCCGGAGGGCCCCAGCCGTCGCGCGCGCGCTGCCTCGCGGCCTCGCCCCCCGGGCCGGGGCGGACCTTCGACGGCACGAGGAGGTGCAGGAGCGCCTGCATCACGAGGGCGACGAGCAGCCACCCGGCGAAGTTGCTGATCGGGATGCCCTCGATCCCGGGCAGGGCGGGCGTCGTGTCCTCCCAGACCCAGTGCCCCGCCTCGACCATCTGCGGGTCGAGGTAGAGGTCCCACGAGGCCAGCGCCCACCCGGCGAGAGGGATCGGCAGCCATCGCCGGGTGCTCGCCAACCGGGGTGCGCGCCGCACCAGCGCCGCGGCGAGCCCTCGGCCCGCGAGCAGCGTGGGCCACGCCATCATCGTCCAGGCGAGCGGGATGACGACCGGCACGGAGGCGATCTGCGGGCCCAGCGTCTCGGTGTAGCCGTACGCGCCGAACGGCACGCTCGTCGCCACCCCGACCGCTTCCGCCACCAGGCCGACGGAGCCGGCGACCACCAGCAGGACCGCGGCCGCGCGCAGCCCGTGCGTCGCCGTGGCGCTGACGAGCGAGGCCGTGGCGAAGAGCAGCACCGTCGCGATCGTCGAGGAGGTCAGGGCCTCGCCGCTCAGGAGCGGGTAGGTGATCTGGACGAGGACCACTGCGCCGGCGAGCACCCAGGCGGCGACCTGCAGCGGTGAGCGGCGCGGAGCCCGCCCGGCGTCCTGCGGCCCGGTGTCCGGCGTCCTGCCGCCCGGCGCCCGGGGGCTCGAGGGCGTCACGGCTCCTGCCCGGCTCCCGGTCACGGTGCCTCCCCGCGGTACGTGCCGTCCAGCTCCTCGACGGCGAAGCGTGCGAACAGCTCCTCGGCGTACCAGCCCTCCACGGGGGTGCGCGCGACGACCTCGGTGTGCGCGGCCCGCCCGTAGGCGAAGTCCCGCAGGGCCTCCGCCCCGCTCCACAGGCTGAACGTGCCCTGCAGGCCCAGCGGCGCCTCGCCGATGCCGACCGCGAGCCGGAGGCCCGGGACGGTGCGGAGGTCGGTGGAGACCGGCGGCACGGAGCGCCAGAAGCGGGGGTTCTTGAGGGTCTTGATGCGGGCCCGGGTGATGGAGGCCACCGGGCCGCTCGCGTCGGCGCGGCGCGGCGTGGGAGCCCCGAACGGCTCCCTCCCCGACCACCGGCCGCGCGAGGCGATCGGGCGCAGCACCACCTTCAGGCGCTCGTGCGCGAGGCGGTCCCAGGCGCGCGGCACGGCCGTGGTCTCGAAGGCGGCGGCGGCTCCCGCGTCGTCCCAGGTCGAGAGCAGGCCCCAGTGCAGCGGGTCGGCGTCGCGGGGGGTGAAGGTGCGCCCGTCGCCGGTGCCCAGCGACTTGGTGAAGCGGGACCCCGCGGCGCGCACGGCGCGGCCGTCGAGCGCCATCCGCGCGATCGCCGCGGGGACCGCCCGCCGGGGGACGCCCCACAGATGGAGCGTCACGAGGGGGGTCCGGGGCGTGGGGTCGTCGATGGTGCGCGTGCCCTGGTTCACCGCCCCATCATGGCCGCGGCCGCCGACACCTGCCCGGGTGCCGCACACCGAGAGGTCGAGGGGCCCGGCGCGGGGTCCGGTGGTGGGGCTCGCGGCAGCGGCGGTGTCCGACCCCCGCCCTAGCGTCTGAGCCGTTCGGTGGACAGGGTGTTGACGCGGCGAGGAGCGTGCGGTTCACTCCACGATGTCGAACAGGTGTTGGACAGATGGAGTGCTGGACGTCGGTGTCGCCCGGGGGAGGGGAAGCCTCCTGGCGCCGCCGCAGCCAGCACCTGAGGAGGCGGAGGCGCGATGAGCACCCAGCGTGGTGAGCGGCATCTCGACGAGCGGGGTGACGGCCGGCGGTCCGGCGGTGCGCCGCAGCAGTTCCGGTGGCGCTCGCGCGCCTACCGCGTCGAGGAGGTCCTCGACACCTGGTTCGAGCCGGCGGCGTGGTGGCTCGCGGCCTCCACCCTGGACGGCGCCGGCGCCGACGGGCGGGTGTGGCGGGTGCTGGCCGCCTCCGGTCCCGGTGGGGCGGGCACCTTCGAGCTCGTCGAGGCCACCCCTCAGGCCCCGGCGTCCGTGCGGGCGGTGGACTGACGTGGCGCTCCGAGAGGGCTCGACGCGGACGGCCCCGCCGGCGCGGCCCGTGCCGCCGGCGTCCCCGGCCGGCTCGACGAGCCCGGCGTGGTCGTCAGGCCTGGCGTACCGGCCCGACCCGGACGCCTGGCCCGGCGTCACCACCTCACGGCTGGCGCAGGACCGGGCGGTCTCGCTGCTCGTCCACTCCTTCGTGCTGCTCACGGAGGCGCGCGCCGCTGACGGGGCGGGGGACCGCCTGGTCACCGCCCACCTCGCCGCGCTGCGGGCGGTCGCCGCGGTGCTCGCGCTCCGGGGGCGCCCGCAGCGCCGGCGCGGGCAGCCGCGCCCCCTGAGCGCCTGGGTGCAGCTGCC
>JBBSRD010000046.1:0-12738 GCA_038243415.1 Actinomycetales bacterium
CGCGCAGGTGCGGGTCGCCGGCGCCCTGTCGGACCTGCGCGCGACCGTCACCGACCTCGACCCGTCCCGCGCAGACCTCACCGGTCCCCGGAAGCTGTTCTCCAAGGTGCCCGGCGGGAAGAAGCTCACGCGCTACTTCGAGCGCTACGCCTCCGCCCAGGACCAGCTGGACGCCATCATCGTCGCGCTGGCCTCCGGCCAGGACGAGCTGCGCCGCGACAACGCCTCCATCGAGGCGGAGAAGGTCAACCTCTGGACCACGATGGGGCGCCTGTCGGAGTACGC
This sequence comes from Actinomycetales bacterium, assembly GCA_038243415.1. Classification (GTDB taxonomy): domain Bacteria; phylum Actinomycetota; class Actinomycetes; order Actinomycetales; family Quadrisphaeraceae; genus CADCUY01. Next base: position 286 of record JBBSRD010000046.1, read on the forward strand.
CACCCTCGCCGCCGCCCTGGACACCGCGACGTCGGCGAAGATCGAGGAGGTGCGCGCCACCGACCCGAGGGCCGCCGACGCCCTCACCGCCGACGCGCTGTTCCCCGTCCGCCAGCGCCGCCAGGACCTCACCACCCAGATCGCCGTCTCGGTGCAGGGCTACCTGGCCCTGGACATGATCCGCAAGAACAACGTCGAGCTCGTCAAGGGCGTCGACCGGGCGCGGACCACCACCGTCTCGGCGCTGCGCACCGCGGTCATCGTCGCGCAGGCGCTCGCCAGCCAGCGCCTCGTCCTCGACCAGATCAGCGCGCTCAACGAGACGACGAACACGATGATCGGGCGCACCAGCGAGCTGCTCAAGCAGCAGACCGGCACCCTCCACGAGCAGGCGTCGTCCTCGGGGGTCAGCGTCGAGACGCTGCAGAAGGCCTTCGACGACGTGTTCGCCACCATGGACGCCATCGACACCTACAAGGCCCGCGCGGTGGAGAGCATGGCGACCACCGTGGACGCCCTGGAGGGTCAGGTCGCCCGCTCGAGGACCTACCTGGAGCGCGCCCGGAAGGGTGAGCCGGAGGAGAAGGGCGCGCTGGAGGGATGAGGCTCCGGCCCGCTCCTCAAGGAGCCCCACGGGGGCGCCGATGAGTCCCGCGTGGACCTCGACCAGCTGACAGCCGCCGTGACCATCGCGCTGTGGACCGTCGCCACCGCCTCGACCGTGGCGCTCGTCCTCCGGGTCGTGGTCCGCCGGGGCGACCGGGCGGTGTGGGCGCCGGCGGCCGTGGCGGCGCTGACGACGTGCGCGGCTCACGTCCTGGCCGCTCTCGGGGTCGGGACGCCGAGCACCGTCGTCTCCTTCGCGCTCCTGCTGATCGGCGCGACGGCGCTGGCCCTGTCGGTGATGGCGCTCCTGCAGCTCCACCAGCGGATGGCCCTCCTGCGCGCCTGGCTCGACGTGCTCAGCGGGGTCTTCCTGGTGCTCGCCGTGGTGCTGGCTGCAGCCGCCGTCCCGGTGCAGCGCGCGACGGGCTGGGACTTCTCCACGGTCTCCCTCCTCCTCGCCGTTCCCTCGTGCACGGCGCTCCTCGCGCTGTTCGCCCTCACCGGCCTGCGCGTCGTGGGTGCCCTCCGCCACCCCCGCGAGCAGCTGGTGGTGGGGGCGCTGCTCGCCCTCGCCGCAGCAGAGGTCGCCGGCACGCTCCAGCGGGTGGGCGTCCTCGCCGCGAGCGCACCGGTCGGGGCCCACGAGGTGGGCGTGGCGCTCATGCTCGCGCTGCTGGCAGCGGCGGCGTGGGTGAGCGCACCGGTCGTCGTCGCCGTCGACGAACCAGCGCGCGCGGTCATGATCGGCCCCTCGATCCAGCTCGGCATCGCCGGTGCGCTGCTGGGCCTCGACCACGCCGTCGGGCTGCCGACCACCGTCGTGGTGCTCGCGCTCGGCGTCATCGCGATCTCGCTCGTGGGCGTCCTCCTCGTCTACCGGCTCATCACCGCGCTGAACGGCAGCCACCACCAGGCCCGCACCGACGAGCTCACCGGTCTCGGCAACCGCCGAGCGCTGGCGACCGCGCTCGCCGACATCGGTCCCGGCGGGCGGCTGTCGCTGACCCTCATCGACCTCGACCGGTTCAAGGAGGTCAACGACGTCCTCGGTCACGACACCGGCGACGAGCTGCTCCGCCAGGTCGCCGGGCGCCTCCTCCTCGGCGCCCCGGCCGACGAGGTGGTCGTGCGCCAGGGCGGCGACGAGTTCGCCCTCGTCCGCCAGCGCAGCACCGCCTCCAGCGCCATGTCCCGTGCCACCGGCGTCCTGCGGGCGCTGGAGGCACCCTTCGTCCTGGACGGCCACCAGGTGACGATCGCTGCCAGCATCGGCGTCGCCGCGTCCCCCGAGCACACGGACGATGCCGAGGAGCTGCAGCGGATGGCCGACAGCGCCATGTACCAGGCGAAGGAGGCCGGGGGCGGGGTGGTCGTCTACGACGCCGCGATCGACGCCGCACGGCGCGCCGAGCTGGACCTCGTCGCCGACCTGCGCGACGCCGTGGCCAACGACCGGCTCTCCGTGCACTTCCAGCCCCAGCTCGAGGCCGCCACCGGCGCGCTCGTCGGCGTCGAGGCCCTCGTGCGCTGGCAGCACCCCACGCGGGGCATGCTCGCACCGTTCACCTTCCTGCCGCTGGCGGAGAAGAACGGGCTCATGGACGCCCTCACCCGCCAGGTGCTCCGGCGGGCGCTCGCGGCCAAGCCGCTCATCGACGGCGGGACGGGCGGCCGCATGTCGGTCAACATCTCCGCGACGTCACTGCTCGACCCCGACCTCGTCACCACCGTCGCCTCGCTCCTCCTGGAGCACGCCGTCCCCCCGGACGAGCTCATCCTGGAGATCACCGAGACCGAGCTGATGCTCGACGCCACCGTCAGCCGCCGGGTCGTGTCCGAGCTGATCGCGCTCGGCATCGGGGTGAGCATCGACGACTACGGCACCGGGCACAGCTCGCTCTCCTACCTGAAGGACCTCCCGGCCACGGAGCTGAAGCTGGACCGGTCCTTCGTCGCCGAGCTCGGCACCGACCCGCGGATCGCGACCATCGTGCGCTCCACCGTCGACCTCGCCCACAGCCTCGGGCTGCGCCTCGTCGCCGAGGGCGTCGAGGACGCCGCGACGCTGGAGCACCTGGTGGCCCTCGGCGTCGACGTCACCCAGGGCTACCACCACTCCCGCCCCGTCCCCGCCGAGGAGCTCGCCCGCTGGGCCGCTCAGCGACGGGTCGCCGCGCCCACCGCCTGAGGGTCAGCCCAGCCGCTCGACGAAGCAGTTCGACACCAGCAGCGGCACGCCCTCCTCCACGAGCGCCCTGTCACCGGGGCCGTCGCCGAGCGGCGTGCCCCCGGCCCACGCCCACCCCGCCACGTCACGCCCGATCCGTTCCCGGAGGAGGCGCAGGGGCCCGCGCACCTGGCGCTCGGCGTCGGCCTCGGTGACGATCGAGGCCGCGGTGACGTGGTCGTCGGTGTGCCCGAGCACCACGTGCCGCTGGGCGAGGTCGCCCAGCTCGTCCCAGGTCATCGCCAGCCGCGCCCCAGAGGCGAGGTCCTCGGGCAGCACCCCGAACTCTCTGGACGCCACGATCTGGTGCTGGCGCTCCACGTCGGCGTCCAGCAGCTCGGTCACCGGGTACAGCCACGCGGTGAGGCCGAGCTCCTCGCAGATCGGCGCCGCCACCCGGGCGGCGCCGACGAACCCGTCGTAGAGCGCGACCGCGATCCCCGGGCGCTCGTGGCGCCAGACGCCGGTCTCGAGCAGCTGGCGGACGTCCGCCTCGGTGGCGGGCACGAACCGCTCGGCGTACCAGGAGAGCTCGGCGTGCAGCGCGTCCGCGTCGCTCTCCGGGACGTGGTGGAGGTTGACCACCCTCAGCACCCGCCCCGCCACCATCGCGTCGTGGACCCGGGCCACGTCGGCGTCGCGCTCTGCCCTGGACGCGACGACGGCTCCTGCCGGGGACCACGCGGCCAGGGAGCCCGGCGCGTCGGCGGCGTCGTCACCCGGGACCGGACCCGGCCCGCGGGCCCGCGGTGGGCGCAGGTCCAGCCAGGCGAGCGCTGCCAGCGCGTCCTGCACGGTGGTGGACGAGTCGGCCCCGCTGACCGCGGACCAGGCGCGCTGCAGGTCCCCGGCCAGCCCGCCGGGGGCGTCGGCCCCGGCGGGTCCGGTCGTGGTCGGCGGCGGACCGCTGCGACCCACCAGCGCGAGGTAGGTGGCGACGCCGGAGCGGTCCTCGTCCTCGGCCGCGACCGCGTGCGCCGCGGACAGCAGGTCTTCCTCGCTGTGCATCGGACCAGGATGGCGGGTCCGGCCCCGTCCCGCTCGACGCGCCTCAGGGGTCGCCCTGGTCGGTCCCGGGACCTCAGGGTCCCGGGTGGTCGTCGGCGAACCTGCGGGACCTGCCGGTCGCCCGCGCGGCCAGCGGCAGGCCCCAGAAGAGCTGGAGGCCGCCGAGGCCGGCGAGGAGCACCACCACGGAGCTCGTGGCGAGGAAGGCCTGGGCCACCACGCTGAGCAGCAGCCCGCTGTGCAGGGTGAGCAGGGCGAACCGCTGCGCCCCGGGCGCTGCGGCGGCGCGGGCCTGGGCCATGCCGCCGGGCGGCGTCCACTCCTCGCTGCGGACCCGGCGCAGCAGCTCCTGGCGCGCCGGAGGGCTCAGGGTGCGCAGCGGCGAGCGGGACCAGGCGCCGAAGAGGTCGCCGCGCAGGGCCGCGACCACGCCGACCACCAGGGCCAGCGCCCCCGTCCCGGCCAGCAGCGCGCCGACCGCGGTCCGCCACGCCGGGAACGCCTCCGGGGGGAGCGGGCGGCGCTCGACGTCGGCGAGCAACCCGATCGCCGCCCCGAACCCGAGGAGCACCGCGCAGGCGCTGACGGCCACGATCCGGCGCAGCCGGGCGATGGCGGCCAGGGCGTCGAAGCGGGGGTCGCCGCGGCGCTCGACCAGGCCGTCGCTCTGCCGGTCGGCGGCGCCGTCGTCATCACCCGGCGTCGGGCGGCCTGGTCCCACGTCGGCCGAGGCTACGTCCGTGCCGGTTCGCTCTCTGCGGGCTCGGTCGACGCGGGGTGCGCGCGCAGGAAGCGGCGAGCCTCACCGGCGGCGCGGCCCAGGGCCACGAGGAGCCCGAGGACGGTGGCCACGGCCACCAGCGAGAGCACCACCGTGGTGGTGAACGGCGAGCCCACGCCGCGGCCGAGCAGCGTGACCGCCATCCCGGTGAGGAGCACGAAGGTGGGGCCCTGCTGGGCGAGGTGGGCCGCGAGCGCCCGCACCTGGGGCATCGCCGGCTCCGGGACCGGCTCGAGGAGCCGCAGGCGCAGCACCAGCCGGCGGCGGCGGTGCGCGGGCAGCCCCCACACCGGCGAGCGCAGCCAGCGGTCCACCTGCCCGCCGCGCCACGCGGCGAGGCCGCCGAGCACGAGGAGGACCGCGCCGACCACCCCGAGCGTGATCCCGGCGAGCGCCCGCCACGTGGCGGGGGGCGCCGGCGCCAGGGCGTCCGGGCCGCGAGGGACCAGCGGCACCACCACGGCGGGGGCGAGGAGGACCACGAGGATCGCGGCGACGAGCCAGCGGCGGCGCAGCGCGGCGGCGGCGGCCTCGCGGTCAGCAGCCTCGCCGCGGTGCCCGGTCAGCCAGGCCCTCAGGGCCGCGGGCTCCGGGTGGGCGGCGAGGAACGCCTGCCCGCGAGAGCCGTCGCGGGCCAGCAGGGCGACGGCGACGATGCCGCCGAGGAGCAGGAGGGTCGAGACCACCACGCCGGTGGGGCGCTCCGCCGCGGCGAGCAGGGCGACGCCGTACAGCGGCAGCCCGGCCAGGGGCCAGGCGGCGAGGCGGTGGGCGGCCAGCGCCCGGGCGACGGCGCGGGCCTGCGCGACCGCGGCGGTCTCGACGAGGCCTCTGCGGCGGACCGCGCGCCGGAGCTCGGCGGCATCGGCGACCACCTCGTCCTCGACGGCCCCGCCCCCGGCGCCACCGTCGTCGAGGACCCCGCCCTCCACGACGGAGAGCCGCCTCCACGAGCCGGTGGCCATGGCGGTGCCCACCACCACCGTGACGACCGCCAGGCCCGCCGCGACGACGACGACGTCGTCGCGCGCGGTGACCTCGTCGTCGCCCACCACGAGGTCGGGGACCTGACCGGCCAGCACGACGCCGGCGCCCAGCAGCACGAGGAGGAGCACGACGGCGACCGCCGCAGCACCCACCACCGCTGAGCCCGTGCGCTGCCTCATGGTGCTCACCAGCCCCAGCTGCCGGGCCCGCCCTTGAACGGCCCCACCACGTCGTCGGTGACCCAGCCGCCGTAGAAGCCGCCCTCTTGGGGGCGCACGGCCTCGTCGGCGACGGAGCACGCCACCTGGGAGGGGTCGAAGGCGAGGTACCCGGCGAGCGCGGCGAAGCGCGGCGTCGGCTCCTCGTAGGACCAGGCCGCCGAGGTGATCGTCCCCTCGTCGGTGACGAGGTCCCAGTAGGTGGCGGCGCCCTTGAACTCGCACGCCGTGGAGCGGGCGCTGCCGCGGTGCAGCACCCCGCTGGTCACCGAGCCGGGCGGGACGTACCAGGTGGGCGGGTGGCTGGTCTCGAGGACTCGGACCGCGCTGGACGTGTCGGCCACGACCGGACCGCCGGCGGACGCCCGCACCCGGACGTGGCGGCTGGAGGGGTCGATCGCCGGGGGGCGCGGGTAGTCCCACACCGACTCCTGGCCGGGCCCGGGCTTGGTCGGCTTCGGTCTCATGCCCCCAGGATCCCCCAGCGCGGCGACCCGAGGGGGCATCGAGCGCGCAGGAGCCCTAGCGTCGCGCCATGGATGAACGGTCGCGCGGCGCAACGATCCCCCGCATGGGCCAGGGCACCTGGTACGTCGGCGACGACCCGAGCCTCCGGGCCCAGGAGGTCGAGGCGCTGCGCGAGGGCGTCCGCCGGGGCCTCACCCTGATCGACACCGCCGAGATGTACGGCGACGGACGCTCCGAGGAGCTGGTCGGCGAGGCGGTCCGCGGCCGGCGCGACGACGTGTTCCTCGTCAGCAAGATGACGCCCGGACCGGGGTACGCCGGGACGATCCGCGCCTGCGAGGACAGCCTGCGGCGCCTGCGCACCGACCACCTCGACCTCTACCTCCTGCACTGGTCCGGCGGCGCGCCCTTCGAGGAGACCGTCGCGGCGTTCAGCCGGCTCGTGGCCGACGGGAAGATCGCGCGGTTCGGGGTGAGCAACCTCGACCTGGAGGAGATGGAGCGCTTCACCGGCATCCCCGGCGGCGAGGCCGCCCTGGTCGACCAGCTGCTCTACAACCTCGACCAGCGCGGCATCGAGGCCGACCTCCTGCCCTGGCTGCAGGAGCGGGGGATCTCGACGATGGCGTACTCCCCCTTCGACCGGGGCGACCTCCTGCTCCACGACGGGCTGGAGGCCTTCGCCCGCGAGCGCGACGCCACCGCCGGGCAGGTGGCCCTGGCGTGGCTGCTCTCGCGCGACGGGGTGGTGCCGATCCCCAAGTCGTCGAGCCCCGAGCGCGTGGTGGAGAACGCCGGCGCCCTGGACCTCGTGCTGTCCGACGACGACCACGCCGCGCTGGACGCGATGTTCGCGCCGCCGCGAGGCCCGGAGCCGCTGCAGGTCTACTGAGGCGTCGCCTCCAGCAGGGCCAGCGCCCCGGCGCCGGCCGGCGTGAGGCGCTCGGGCGGGTGCTCGCGCCAGAACCGCCCCATCGACGCGGCATCCGTCCCGACGAGCGCCATGGCGTCGAACTCCCCGCCGGGCGGCAGCGCGATCGCCCGCGCCTCCTCCGCCGACAGGTCGAGGCGCACGGAGAGGTCGGGGCGCAGCCGGGTGAGGTCGTGGACCAGGCCCAGCACGCGCGCCCGCGCGGCCACCTGCGCCACGGGGAGCGAGAGGGAGACCTCCTCGAACAGCTCGACGGCGACGGTGCCGGCGAGCGCTCCCCCGGGCAGCGCCTCGAGCATCCCCGACGGGGCGACGTGCCAGAGCCCGGCATCGATCGCGACGTCGGCGCTGCGCCGCCCGAGCACGAACGAGCGGCTGCCGGCCGGCCCGCCCGGCGTGGGCACCGTGACCACCGCGGAGACCCCGAGACCGGCGGCGCGGCCCGCCCCCGAGGCGAGCGGGTCACCGCCGGCAGCCGCGTGGACGGCGGCGCGCAGCGGCAGGGCGGCGAGAAGACCCATCGCGTCGACGGTGGCCTCCCGCGGCTCCCCGTAGAACGCCGCGAGGCCGTCGCGCACCGACGACGGGGCGCCGTCCAGCTCGGCGCGGACCGCGTCACAGCTCGCGATCAGCGCGAAGTACCCGGACCGGGCGGCGTGCACGACCGGGCCGTCGAGGCGCTGCAGGGTCAGGACGGGGCCGTCGTGCATCGTCGGGCGCTGCTCGCGCAGTCCGGCGAGGTGGTCCGCGCCAGCCGCCATCACCGCACCGTCCAGGGCGGCGGGGGCCTCGTCCACGACGATCGCGTCGGCGAGGCGCACGTCCAGCGGGACCACTGCCGCGGCGTACCGGCGGCCGGCCCGCTCGACCAGCGTGGGCGGGGCGTCGGCGGGGCTCATGCACCGCACGCTGGCACACCTCGGCCCCGGGCGCCGAGGGGCGCCGGAGGTCGAGCCCACCGGACCGGGCGGCCTACCCTGATCGGGCCATGACTGCTCCCACGACGCCCAGCAGCCCCGGCGGGCCCGCCAACCGCAGCGGCATCGACAGCATCGGGCTCGCCGCCCGCATGAGCCCCTTCGTCTCCACGGTCTTCGCCGAGATGAGCGCGCTGGCGGTGGCGACGGGGGCCATCAACCTCGGCCAGGGGTTCCCGGACACCGACGGTCCGCCGCAGGTGCTCGACGCCGCGGTCACGGCCATCCGCTCCGGCCTCAACCAGTACCCGCCGGGACCCGGGACCCCGGAGCTCCGCGGCGCCGTGGCCGGCCACCAGCAGCGCTTCTACGGCCTCGACGTGGACCCGGGCGACGTGCTGGTCACGACGGGGGCCACCGAGGCCATCGCGGCGGCGGTCCTCGCGCTGACCGGTCCCGGCGACGAGGTGGTGATGCTGGAGCCGTACTTCGACTCCTACGCCGCCGTGGTCGCGCTCTCCGGGGCGCAGCGCCGCACCGTGGTGCTGCGCGCGCAGGACGGGTTCGCCCTGGACCCCGTGGCCCTGGAGGCGGCGTTCAGCGAGCGCACCGCCCTGGTGCTGCTGAACAGCCCCCACAACCCGACGGGCCGGGTGCTCACCCCGGAGGAGATGGCGATGGTCGCGGACGCCGCCGCCCGCCACGGCGCCGTGGGGGTCTCCGACGAGGGCTACGAGCACCTCACGGTCGACGGCGACCACGTCCCCTTCGCGACGCTGCCGGGCATGGCGGAGCGCACGCTGACGATCAGCTCGGCCGCCAAGACCTTCTCCGTGACCGGGTGGAAGGTCGGGTGGGTGCACGGGCCGAGCGCCCTGGTGGCCGCCGTCCGCACCGTCAAGCAGTTCCTCACCTTCACCTCCGGGGCGCCGTTCCAGCCCGCCGTGGCCGCCGGCCTGGGCCTGCCCGACGAGGTGTTCGCCGGGATGCGCCGGTCGCTGCGCACCGCCCGCGACCTCACCGTCGACGGCCTGGCGCGCGCCGGCCTCGCGCCGCACGTCCCCGCGGGCACGTTCTTCGTGGTCGGAGACGTCGCGGGGCTCGGGTGGGACGACGCGACGGCGTTCTGCCGGGCCCTGCCTCGGCGCGCCGGCGTGGTGGCCGTGCCGGTGGCGGCGCTCGCCGACGACGTCGAGGCGGCGCGCACGCTCGTCCGGTTCGCGTTCTGCAAGCGGGAGAGCGTGCTGAACGAGGCGATGGGGCGCCTGGCGGCCGCGGACCTGGGCCCCGAGGTGCCGGACCCCGCCGTCCAGGACCCGCCGAGCACGCCGAGCACGGAGCGGTGAGCCGCCCGTGACCCAGTACCGCGCCTACGCGCTGGTGATCTTCGCTGCGTTCAGCATCCAGAGCGGCTCGGCCGTGGCCACCACGCTGTTCGACCGCGTGAACGCCGCGGGCCTGCTGTCGCTGCGGATGGGGCTCGGGGCGCTCATGCTCGTGGTCATCACCCGCGCCTGGCGCACGATGCCCCCGCGGGGGGCCTGGCCGCTGGTGGCCGTGTTCGGCCTCGCGCTCGGGTCGATGAACCTGCTGTTCTACCTCTCCCTGGAGCGCATCCCCCTGGGCGTCGCCGTCGCCCTCGAGCTCCTCGGCCCGCTGACGATCGCGGTGGTCGGCACCCGGCGCGCCAGGGACCTGGTGTGGACCGGGGTCGCGGTGCTGGGGGTCGCGGTGCTCGTGGGTCCCGGGGTGCTGGCCGCCCTGGGGTTCGAGGGCGAGGGGCCGACCAGCCACCTCGACCCGGTCGGCGCGGCCCTGGCGCTCGCCGCCGGGGGCGGGTGGGCGCTGTACATCGTCCTGGGGGCCCGCTTGTCGCGGGTCATGACCGGCACCGGCGGCGTCGCGTGGGGCATGGTCTGCGCGTCGGTGGTGCTGGTGCCGCTGGGGGTGGGGACCGCGGGGACGGCGCTGCTGGACCCGTGGGTGCTGGTCGGCGGTCTCGTCGTCGCCCTGCTGTCCTCCGCGCTGCCCTACGCCGTCGAGATGCAGGCGCTGCGCGCCGTGGGCGCTCGGGCGTTCGGCGTCATGATGGCCACCGAGCCGGCGATCGCGGCCCTGACCGGCTTCGCCCTCGCCGGCCAGCGCCTGCTGCCCGTGACCCTCGTCGGCATCGCCATGGTGGTGGTCGCCGTGCTCGGCGCCCTCGGCCGCCCGGCGGTCGGCCCCGCCGGTGGCACCGCGCACGACGACGAGGAGACCGGCCCGCCAGACGTGACCACCCCGTCGGGCATCGTCCCGTGAGCAGCGCGCGGACGCCGCCCGCGTCCGCCCGGGACACCGACACCGACGCTGCCGGCACCGTCCGCGCTGTCGGCGCCGTCGGCGGCCCGGGCCGGCGCGCCGCCGTCGGTGCGCGCACCACCGCGTGGCGCGAGTCCGCGGCCTCACCCGCCTCGCTGCGCCTGTGGGGGTGGCTCGGCCCGCTGCTCGTGACGGCGCTCGCCGGGGTGCTGCGGTTCTGGCACCTCGGCCGCCCCCACCAGCTGGTCTTCGACGAGACGTACTACGTCAAGCAGGCGTACTCCCTGCTCCAGACCGGCTACGAGCTGCGCTGGCCGGAGGACGCGGACGAGTCCTTCACCGAGGGCACCCCCGACGTCTTCTCCTCCGAGGCGGACTACCCCGTCCACCCGCCGGTCGGCAAGTGGGTCATCGCGGTCGGGATCCGGCTCTTCGGCGTCGAGAGCTCCTTCGGGTGGCGGTTCTCCGTCGCGCTGCTCGGCACGCTGATGGTGCTGATGACGGCGCGCACCGGGCGCCGTCTCCTCGGCTCGACGCTGCTGGGGTGCACCGCCGCCCTGCTGCTCGCCGTGGACGGGCTGCACCTGGTGATGAGCCGGACGTCGCTGCTGGACCTGCCGCTGGCCTTCTTCGTCCTCGCCGCGTTCGGGTGCCTGCTGGTCGACCGCGACGCCCACCGCGACCGGATGGTCAGGGGCCTCGGCGGCCCCGTCGCTCACCTGCGGCTGTGGCGCCTCGCCGCCGCGGTCAGCCTGGGGCTGGCGTGCGGCACCAAGTGGTCGGGGATCTACGTCGTCGCGGTCTTCTCGGTGATGACCGTGCTGTGGGACGCCTCGGCGCGGGCGGCCGCCGGGCAGCACCGGGTACCGCTGCGCCTCCTCGGCGACGGGGCGCTCGCCGCGCTCGTCATCCTCCCGACGGTGCTCGCGGTGTACGTGGCCAGCTGGGCCGGGTGGTTCGCCTCGTCGACCGCGCACCTGCGGCGGTGGGCGCAGCAGAACCCCGGCGAGGGCGTGACCTGGCTGCCGCCCGCGCTGCGCTCCCTGTGGGAGTACCACCTGCAGATGTACTCCTTCCACGTCGGGCTGACGTCCCCGCACACCTACCAGTCGAACCCGTGGTCGTGGCTGGTGCAGGGGCGGCCGACGTCCTTCTTCTACGAGGACCCCGAGCGCGGCGCCGGGGGCTGCGCGGTGGAGCAGTGCTCGAAGGCCATCACCTCGCTCGGTAACCCCATCGTGTGGTGGGTCGGGGTCGCCGCCGTCCTCGTCCTGCTGTTCATGTGGGCGCTGCGCCGCGACTGGCGGGCCGGGGCGGTCCTCGCCGGCATCGCCGCCGGCTACCTGCCCTGGTTCATGTACCAGCAGCGCACGATCTTCACGTTCTACGCGGTGGTGTTCGTGCCGTTCCTCGTCCTGGGGATCGCGTACGTCCTGGGGATGGTCCTCGGCCCGCCGGGCACGTCAGGCACGACGCTGCGCCGGCGGGCGGTCGGTGCTGTGCTCGCCGGGACGGTGGTGGTGGCTGCGGTGGGCGCCGCGACGTTCTTCTGGCCGGTGTGGACGGCCCAGGTGATCCCCTACCCGTCCTGGCGGCTGCGCATGTGGATGGGGTCCTGGATCTGAGAACCCCGTCGAAGGGGTGTCGCCGGGGTGTCGAGACACCGCACGGGCTCGAGCGGGGAGCTGTGGAGGCGTCCCCCGGCGTGTCGGCCACGACGACTCCCCGCTCGACGGCTCGCTCGCTGCCGTGATCTGGGGCCGCCGCCGCGTCCCGGACCACCGGGGGCTCGTCCCTGCCGCTCGGCGGCGGTCGCGCTCTCACGACAGCTGGCGTCGCGGCCCCGGACGGCCCAGTCCCGCACCGCCCAGCGACGCCATCTTCGCTGGTCAGGGCGCTCTCTCGGTGCCCGGGCGATGTCCGACCCTGCCGATAGCGTCCAGCACATGATCACTGCCGTGGGCGCCGCGGGCGCCGCGCCGGCCCCGGCGTGCGCGGCTCGGGCTGCC
>JBBSRD010000047.1:0-12732 GCA_038243415.1 Actinomycetales bacterium
CGGGGATCGCGCGGGCTACCGTCACGGCCGTGGAGCAGCGCTATGCGGGGGCCTCGGGCCTCCAGGTCTCGAACCTCGGTCTGGGCACCCTCACCTGGGGCGCTGAGACCGACGAGCACGACGCCAGGGACCAGCTCAAGGCCTTCGTGGGCTGCGGGGGGACGCTGGTGGACACCGGCGACTCCTACAGCGGCGGCGCCGCTGAGGCCGTGCTCGGCTCCCTCCTCGGCGACGTGGCGCTGCGCGAGGAGGTGGTCCTGTCCGTGACCGCCGGTCCCGCCCCGGCCCCCGCCCCGCTGCGCCAGGGCCCCGGCAGCGGCGGGTCGCTGGCCCCCGACGTCTCCGCGCGGGCGCTGCTGTCCTCCCTCGACCGCTCCCTGGAGCGCCTCGGCACCGACCACGTGGACCTGTGGTGCGTGCCCGCGTTCAACCCCCACGTCCCCGTCGACGAGGTGGTCCGCGCCCTCGACGTCGCGGTGCGCAGCGGCCGGGTGCGCTACACCGCGGTCGCTGACCACACCGGCTGGCAGCTGGCGACCTTCGCGGAGGTCGCGCGCAGCGCCGGCGTGCCGCTGGTCGCGACGGCCGCGGAGTACTCGCTGCTGCACCGCGGGGTCGAGGCCGAGCTGGTGCCCGCCGCCCGCCACCACGGCATCGGGCTGATCGCCCGGAGCCCGCTGGCCCACGGGGTGCTGAGCGCCAAGTACCGCTCCAAGACCCCCGCGGGCTCGCGCGCCAGCGACCCGCACCGCTCCGCCCACGTCGAGCGGGGTCTCGGCCCTCGCGGTCGGCGCATCGCGGCGGGGCTCTCCACGGCCGCCGACGGGCTCGACGTCGACCCCGCGGGGCTGGCGGTCGCCTGGGTGCGCGACGCGCCCGGCGTCGCCTCGGTGCTGCTGGGCGCGCGGACCTCCGACCAGCTGGTCACGGTCCTGGCCGCGGACGACCTCGAGCTGCCCCCGGAGATCTGGGGCGCGCTGGGCGACGCGGCCTCCTAGGGGCGCTGCTCCACGACACCGCTGGTGCGCCGCGCAGAGCGGTACGTCAGCAGGTGGGGCCGTCAGCGACCCGCGGGGACGACCTCGTCGCTGTCGCCCTCAGCGCCCTCGTCGTCGTCGTCGTACCCATCATCATCGTCATCATCGTCGTCGTCGTCGTCATCACCGTCGTCCAGGACGAACGGGACGACCTCGTCGTAGGCGTTGTACAGCGCGTCGTCGTAGTGCTCGAACGCGTCCGCGAGCGCCCGGAACGTGGACTCGACCGCCGGGTCCTCGTCCCCGCGCCGGCGCTGGCACGCGCCCAGGTGGGCCTCGAGGGCGGCCACCATCCGGTCCAGTGCTGCACGCGGGTCATCGGCCATGGCGCCACCGTAGTCGGCAGGGGCACACTGGGGGCGATGTCTCCCCGCAGCCCTCATCCCTCCCCCTCCCCCGGCGCTCACGGCCGTGCGCCGGCGCCCCTCTCCAGCGGTCGCCTCCTGGCGGAGCCCGACGCCGATCGGTACGAGTACCGCCACCTCACGCTGCCCCGGGGCACCTCGCGGGGGGACGCGAGGGCGCTCCTCGCCGAGCACGCGGAGTACGGGCGGTGGGAGCTCTCCCGGGTGACGCTGTTCCTGGGAGGAGCGCGGCAGGTGCGGCTGCGGCGGCGCATCATCAGGGTGCAGCGCACCCTGTGAGGTGACCGCCCCGGCGGATCGGAGTCACAGAGTCGACGAAAACGCCCACTGAAAGTCAACAACTACATACGGTGCGTCACGGATTGTCCGACCCGTCTGACGACACGTGGAGCCCACCGTGACGCACTCCCCGCACCCCCACCCTGCGCAGCCGCCCTCCCCGGCCCAGCACGCACCGGCTCCGTCCCGCCGACGCCGCGGCCTGCGCCTCGTCGCGGGCGCCGCCGCCCTGGCCGTGGCCCTCACCGGCCTGGCCACCGCCACCGCGGGCGCCGCGAGCGCCATCGCCGACGACCGGATCTGTGGCAAGTTCGACGTCGCCGCCGTCGACGGTGGCCGCCACACCGTCCAGAACAACCGCTGGGGCACCGCGGAGGCCCAGTGCGTCACCGCCCGCGACGGCGGGTTCACCCTCGACCGGGCCGACGGCGCCGTCGGGCCCGGCGCCCCGAAGTCCTACCCGTCGATCCTCACCGGCTGCCACTGGGGCCGGTGCACCACCGCGTCGCCGCTGCCGCTGAAGGTCTCCGGCTCGTCCGGCCTGAGGAGCTCGGTCTCCACCACGCGCGCGCCCGGCCAGTGGAACGCCGCCTATGACATCTGGGTCGACTCGCGGCGGGCGTCCGCCGGTCAGGCCGACGACACCGAGATCATGGTCTGGACCGACCACCAGGGCGCGCTCGCCTACCCCCTGGGCTCGCGCGAGGGCAGCTTCACCTCGCCCGACGGCGCAGCCTGGGACGTCTTCGAGGGCAACATCGGCTGGGACGTCGTCTCGTTCGTCCGCCAGACCACCACGCGCAGCGTCGTCGACCTCGACCTCGGTTCCTTCGTCGCCGAGTCGGTGCGGCGAGGCGCCACCGAGAAGGGTTCGTGGATCACCTCGGTGCAGTACGGCTTCGAGCCGTGGGCCGACGGTGCGGGGCTGTCCGTGCGCGGGTTCGACGTCAGGTCGGACGACGAGGCACCGGCCCCGCGACCGGAGCCCGGTCCGGCGCCAGCACCGACAGCGACCCCGGCGCCCACGCGTCCCGTCCAGCCCGGGGCACCGGCGGCGGCCATCCAGGGGAAGGCCTCGAACCGGTGCGTGGACGTGGCTGGGCGCTCACGGGCGAACGCCGCGCCGCTGCAGCTGTGGGACTG
The DNA here is from genome assembly GCA_038243415.1 of Actinomycetales bacterium. Classification (GTDB taxonomy): domain Bacteria; phylum Actinomycetota; class Actinomycetes; order Actinomycetales; family Quadrisphaeraceae; genus CADCUY01. The sequence continues at coordinate 2,825 of JBBSRD010000047.1, forward strand.
CCAGGAGGGCAACGACGCGCAGCTCTTCGAGCGTCGGGGCAGCCAGGTGGTCGGCGTCGGGTCCGGCAGGTGCCTGGACGTCTCGAGCAGCGGCCGGGTGCAGACGTGGACGTGCCTCGGCAGCGACGCGGGCCAGCGGTGGACCACCCGCGGGGACGCCCTCGTCCACGACGCCTCGGGGAAGTGCCTGAGCGCGCGCTCGGGGGCCAGCGCCAACGGCACGCGTCTGGCCGTCGACGGGTGCGACGGCGCGCCCGGCCAGCGCTGGACGGTGCGCTGAGCGGACGCCGCGCCCGGGACGCCCCGCGCGGCAGGGTCGTGCGGCGAGGTCACGTCGGAGAGTGAAGGATCCTCGGCGCCGTGCCGATGGTCTCGTGGTGACCAGCTCCGAGCGTGGCGGACCCCCGGGCAGGAGGCCGTGGCTCTGCCCGACCCCGGCCGACCGCAGGCGTCTGCTGGACATGGGTGCACGGGTCCGTCCGATCCGCGTCGGGGGCTCGGCGCTGCTGGGCGTGGTGCTGCTCGCCTCAGCCCCCGAGCTGGGGTGGTGGGCCTTCGCGGTCTACCTGCCTCCCGCCTCCTTCCTGTGGATGATCGACCTGGCGATGCGTCGCTCCGCGCGTCCGGAACGGCTCGTGGTCGTCGCCTCGCTGTGGTCGACGCTCACCATCGCCGCGGGCGCCGCCCTCACCGGCGGGCTGGCCAGCCCGCTCCTGCCCTGGCTGGTGATCCCGGCGCTGCTGCTCGCCACGCGGTTCCGGCTGTCCGTCGTCGTCGCCGGCAGCCTCGTCACCGTGGTGGTCGCCGGCGCCGCCGGGCTCGCAGCGGCCCTCCTGCCGGTGGCTCCACCGGCCGCGGGGTGGGTGTGGTTCCTGTGCTTCGCCGCCCTGCTCGTCAACGTCACGGGCGTGACGGCGGCGATGCTGAGCGCCGAGCTCACCAGCCGGGCCCACGCCGCCGTCGACCCGCTGACGGGGCTCTCCAACCGTCAGGCTCTCGGTGACCGCTTCAACGACCTCGACGAGCGCGCCGCGGGTCTCCGCCCGCCCGTCAGCGCGCTCCTGATCGACATCGACCACTTCAAGCGCGTCAACGACCAGCACGGTCACGACGTCGGCGACCAGGTGCTGGTCGCCGTCGCCGAGGCGCTGCGCGCCCACGTCCCGGACCGTCCGGTCTACCGGCTCGGGGGTGAGGAGTTCCTCATCCTCCTCGAGGACGCAGGCCCGGGAGCCGCGAGCGTCGCCGAGAGGCTGCGCGCAGCGGTCGAGGAGCTGCTCCCCCTCGGCCTGCGGGTGACGGTCTCCATCGGGTGCGCCGAGTCCGCCGGGGACGACGTGCGCCAGAGCGACCTCCTGCGCCGCGCGGACCAGGCGCTGTACAGCGCCAAGTCCGCTGGGCGCAACCTCGTGGTGGCCGGACCCCTGGCCGCGACCGCCTGAGGCGGTCCGCTGCGGCTCATGCCGAGGCGACGAACCGGTCGAGGACCCGCACCCCGAAGCGCAGCGCGTCGGTGGGCACGCGCTCGTCGACGCCGTGGAACATGCCCGCGAAGTCCATGTCGGCGGGCAGGCGCAGCGGCGCGAAGCCGTACCCGGGGATCCCGAGCCGGGAGAACGCCTTGTTGTCCGTCCCCCCGGAGAGGCAGTACGGCAGCGTGCGCGCCCCCGGGTCCTCGGCGAGCAGGGCGTCGACCATGCGGTCCACCAGGGGCACCGCGTGGTCGGTCTCCAGGGCCACGTCGCGGTGCAGCGTCTCCACGTCCACGCCGTCACCGGCGAGCTCGCGCAGCGTGGCCATCACCTGCTCCTCGTGCCCGGGCAGGAAGCGGGCGTCCACCAGGGCGCTCGCGGTCCCGGGGATGACGTTGTGCTTGTACCCCGCCTGCAGCAGCGTGGGGTTCACGGTGTCCCGCAGGGTCGCGCCCACCCAGCGCGCCGTCGTGCCCAGCACGGCGACCAGCGCCTCGGGGTCGGTGTGGTCCAGGGGAGCCCCGGTGATCTCCTCCACGCCCTCCAGGAAGGCGCGCACCGTCGGGGTCAGCTCGAGGGGCCACGGGTGCGCCCCCACCCGCGCCACCGCCGCGCACCGGCGCGTCACCGCGTTGTCGTCGTTGACCTGGCTGCCGTGCCCCGCCCGCCCGTGAGCCACCAGGCGCAGCCAGGCGATGCCCTTCTCGGCGGTCTGGAGGAGGTAGCACCGCTGGCCGTCCAGGTCGATGGAGAAGCCCCCCACCTCGGAGACCGCGGCGGTGACGCCCTCGAAGAGGTCCCGGCGGTGCTCCACCAGGTGGTGGGCGCCGAAGACCCCGCCGGCCTCCTCATCGGCCATGAACGCGAAGACGAGGTCGCGCGGGGGCTTGCGCCCGGTGCGCGCCATGTCCCGGGCCAGCGCCAGGAGCATCGCGTCCATGTCCTTCATGTCCACCGCGCCGCGCCCCCACAGGCAGCCGTCGCGCTCCTCGCCCCCGAAGGGATCGACCGACCAGTCGGCGGCCAGCGCCGGCACCACGTCGAGGTGGCCGTGCAGCAGCAGTGCGCCGCGCTCCGCGGTCCCCGCCTCCTCCCCCTCGATGCGGAACACCACGGACGCGCGCCGCTCCTGGGACTCGATGAGCTCGCCCCTGATGCCCACCTCGTCGAGCAGGCCCATGACGTGCTCGGCGGCGGCCCGCTCCCCCGGGCCGGAGCCGTCCCCGTAGTTGGTGGAGTCGATCCGGACGAGGTCTCGGCACAGGTCGACCACCTCGTCCTCGGCGGTGGTCGAGGCCTGCGGGGCGGCGGACTCCTGCGTCATGGGCGCCACGCTACGGGGGCTCGGCCGGGAGCGGGCGGGGCGACCGACGGGCCCGGCCGCCGCCGCCCGGGGGCGTGTAGTGTCAGCGCTGCTGCGGAGCACCTACGGGGTGCTGCGCTCCACTCGTCCGGGTGGCGGAATAGGCAGACGCGCTAGCTTGAGGTGCTAGTCCTCGCATAGAGGGTGGGGGTTCAAGTCCCCCTCCGGACACCATCGATCTCTCCACCGCCCCACGGGCAGACCCGTCGTGGTGCCGGGCACAGGCCACTTCTCCGCGCGAGCAGGTTCACTCCGCCTCGGTCGATCCGGCGCGTGACCCGCGCCTCGCGGCGACCTCGAGCATCCGGTCGTGGGCCCCGGGCCCCGAGCCGACGTGCGGGATCCGAGTGATCAAATATGCGCCCACCACGGCCCAGCCGCCGAAGATGGCCCACTCGTACGGCCACACCAGCGCCGCCGGCATCCCAGGCAGGAACAGCACGCCCAGGCCTGTCGCCAGCACCGCCGCGACCACCCCCGTCGCCTTCCCGCCGGGGGTGCGGAACGGACGCTCCATCTCAGGCTCCTTGCGCCGCAGCACCACGAAGCTGATCGCGACCATCGTGAAGGAGATGATCAGGCTGACGCTCCCCGCGTCGACCAGCCACACGAGCATCTGCCGGCCGAAGACCGGTGCGAGCATCGAGAGGCCACCGATGAGGAGCAGGGCGTTCTTGGGGGTCTTGTACCTCGGGTGCAGCTCGCCGAGCCACGCCGGCAGCATGCCCGACTCGGCCATCGCGTAGACCAGCCGGCTGGCTCCGATGAGGAACCCGTTCCAGGACGTCAGGATGCCGGCGATGCCCCCCAGCACCAGGATCTTGCCCATCGCCGGGCTCTGCCACAGGTCCGACATCCCGTCAGCCACCGCCAGGGGGGACTCCGCGAGGGCGTCGGCCGGCAGCGACGAGCCGACGGTGAGCATGATGATCACGTACCAGCTGATGGCGGCCAGCAGGGACACCAGCAGCATGACGCCGATCTTGCGATACGGCAGGTTGATCTCCTCCGCAGACTGCGGGATGACGTCGAAGCCGACGAACAGGAACGGCGTCGCGACCAGCACCCCGATGATCCCGGCTGCGCCGCCGGAGAACCACGGGTCCATCTGCGAGACGCTCCCACCGGTGAACGACCCGAGGACCAGCGCCGCCCCGACGGCCATGAGGAAGAGCACGGCGATGGTCTGGAAGACGGCGGCAGCCCGCACGCCGCGGTAGTTCAAGTACGTCATCACCGCGGCGGCCCCGACCCCGACCGCGACCCAGGACAGGTAGACGTCGTAGCCGGCGATGGTCCACAGCTTCACCGCAAGCATGTCGGGGAAGAGGAACAGCACCGTCTGCGGCAGCGCGACCGCCTCGAAGGCCACCACCGAGACGTAGCCGAGCACCAGGAACCACGAGCACACGAAAGCGGCTCTGGACCCGATCGCGCGCAGCACGTACCCGTGCTCGCCCCCGGTCTGGGGCATGGCGGCGACCAGCTCGGCGTAGGTCAGCGCGACGAAACCGATGACGATGCCGCCGAGGACGAAGGCCAGCGCGGCGCCGCCGGTCCCGGCCTCCTGGAGGAACCCACCGGTGAGCACGATCCAGCCGAAACCGATCATCGCCCCGAAGGCGATGGCCAGCACGTCCCACTGGCCGAGGACGCGGCTGAACTTCGCCTCGGTCTGCGCTCTCGGTGCGTCCGCCATGCGGAAAAATACCACCCGGATCACGGTTCACCATGCCGCGAGCCGACCTCTCTGCACCGTTCACCAGGCGCGACGGCGCCCCTCCCTGCGACCGCCGCCGAGGCACGATGCCGGAAGGTCCCACGAGGCCGCGCTCAGGAGAAGGCGGGGATGCCCGTGATCGCGCGGCCCATGACCAGGGTGTGGACCTCGTCGGTGCCCTCGTAGGTGCGCACGCTCTCGAGGTTCTCCGCGTGGCGCATCGGCGAGTGGTCCAGCGTCACCCCGTTGCCGCCGAGGATCGTGCGCGCGCTGCGGCACACCGCGATCGCGGAGCGCACGTTGTTGAGCTTGCCGAAGGAGATCTGCTCGGGCTTCAGCCGACCCTCGTCCTTCAGGCGCCCGGTGCGCTCGGCCACCAGCACGCCCTTCTGGATCTCCAGGACCATCTCGACGAGCTTGGCCTGCGTCAGCTGGAAGCTCGCGATGGGCGTGTCGAACTGCCGGCGCTCCAGCGAGTAGCGCAGGGCCACCTCGTAGGAGTCCCGGGCGGCGCCCATCGCTCCCCAGAGGATCCCGTACCGGGCCTCGTTGAGGCAGGAGAACGGCCCGCGCAGCCCGCTCGCCCCCGGCAGCAGCGCGTCCCCGTCCAGGCGCACGTCGTCGAAGGTGATGTCGCACTGGATCGACGCGCGCATCGACAGCTTGCCCGTGATCGGCGTCGCGGTGAAGCCCTCGGCGGACGTGGGCACGAGGAACCCGCGGATCCCCTCGTCGGTGCCGGCCCAGACCACCGCGACGTCGGCGATCGACGCCAGCCCGATCCAGCGCTTGGACCCGTTGAGCACCCACCCGTCCCCCGAGCGCACGGCGCGGGTGGCCATGGACGCCGGGTCGCTGCCCGCGCCCGGCTCCGTGAGCCCGAAGCACCCGACGAGCTCGCCGGCGGCCATGCCCGGGAGCCACTGCTGCTTCTGCTCCTCGGTGCCGAACTTGTGGATCGCGCTCATCGCCAGCGACCCCTGCACCGAGACGAAGGTGCGCAGGCCCGAGTCTCCCGCCTCCAGCTCCATCGCGGCCAGGCCGTACTCCACGGCGCTGCGCCCCGCGCACCCGTAGCCCTTCAGGTGCATGCCGAGCAGACCGCGGGAGCCCATCTCCTTGATGATCTCCACGGGGAAGTGGGCCTCGTCGTACCACTGAGCGATGGAGGGGCGGATGCGGTCGTCGACGAAGGAGCGCACGTCGGCGCGCAGCACCAGCTCCTCGGCGCTGAACAGGGAGTCGAGGTCGAGGTAGTCGGCCGCTCGGCCGCTCAGGGCCTCCTCCTGCGCGACGGGCGTCGCAGGGGCGTCGATCTCGGTGACGGCGGGGTCGGTCATGGTGTGCTCCGATCGTGGTGGTCGGCGCCATCGACGCCTGGTTCTGCCGTGACGGGGTCCGGGGTGGTGGGGTCTGGGGTGTCGGGATCGGTCCCGAGCATCTCGGAGCGCACCTCGTCGGTGTGCTCACCGAGCCGCGGCGGGCGGCGGCGGTAGTCGTGCGGGGCCTGCGAGAGCCGGATCGGGTCGGCGATGACGTCCACGGCGTCCCCGCCCTCCCCCACCGTGACCCGGCCGCCGACGCCGAGCTCCTCGGCGAGGGCGAACGCGGCGGGGAGGTCGTTGACGGGACCGCACGGCACCCCGAGCGGCGTCAAGAGGTCGAACCAGGCCCGCGCCGTCCTCGTGCGCAGGCGAGCGGTCAGGACCGCGGCGAGCTCGTCGACGTGGGCCACCCGGTCGGTGTTGGTGGCGAACCGCGCGTCGGCGGCGAGGTCGGGCACGTCGAGGCCCCGGCACAGCGCGGCGAACTGCCGGTCGTTCCCCACCGCGAGCGCCATGGGCCGGTCGGCGGTGGGCAGGACCTCGTAGGGCGCGATCGAGGGGTGCCGGTTGCCCATCGCCCGCGGCACGGCGCCGCCGGCGGTGAAGGCGACGCCCTGGTTCACCAGGCTGGACATCAGCGTCGACAGGAGGTCCACCTCCACGCGCTGGCCCTCGCCCGTGGCCTCCCGGGCCCGCAGCGCTGCCAGGATCCCGACGACGAGGTGCGCGCCCGTCAGGACGTCGACGAGGGCCACGCCGGCCTTCGTCGGGTGCTCCGGGTCCTCACCGGTGATGCTCATGAGGCCGCCGACGGCCTGCACCAGCAGGTCGTAGCCGGGCAGCGCCGCGCCGGCGCCGGCGCCGAACCCGGTCACGGAGCAGTAGACGAGCCGCGGGTTCAGGGCGTGGACCGCATCCCACCCGAGCCCGTGGCGCTCCATGGTGCCCGGCCGGAAGTTCTCCACCAGCACGTCCGCTCGGGCGACCAGCGCGTCGACGGCGGGGCGGTCGTCGGGGTCGGTGAGGTCCGCGGCCACCGAGCGCTTGCCGCGGTTGACCGACAGGTAGTAGGTGGACTCGCCGCCGACGAACGGCGGCCCCCAGGCGCGGGTCTCGTCGCCGGTGCCGGGCCGCTCGATCTTCACGACGTCGGCGCCCAGGTCCGCGAGCAGCATCGTCGCGTAGGGCGCGGCGAGCACGCGGCCGAAGTCGGCGACGAGCACGCCCGCGAGCGGCAGTGGCGCAGCGTGGCCCACGTCGGTTCCTCCCGTCATCGCCGACCCCCCATCCCAGCACACGTGACCGGACGTGCGTCCGCCACGGCTGAGCCGTCGCCCGTGCGACGTACCGTCGCCTGGACCACCCTCGTCCCGGCGCGCCAGCGCCGCACCCCAGGAGCCCCCATGCCGATCCCCGACCACGACGTCGAGCGCGCCCTCGTCGTCGTCGCCCACCCCGACGACGCCGACTTCGGGGCCGCCGGGACGGTCGCGACCTGGACCGACGCCGGCATCACCGTGACGTACCTGCTGTGCACCTACGGTGACCAGGGGGGGTTCGACGACACCCCTCGCGACCAGGTGCCGGGCATCCGCGAGGCGGAGCAGCGGGCCGCGGCGGCGCACGTGGGTGTCGGGGACGTCCGTTTCCTCTAGGGGTACTCCGACGGGTCCCTCGACCCGACCCGGGCGCTGCAGCGCGACATCTGTGCCGCGATGCGCCAGGTCCGCCCGCAGCGCGTGCTGATGCAGAGCCCCGAGCGGTGGTGGGACCGCATCGGCGCCAGCCACCCCGACCACCTGGCCGCTGGCGAGGCCACCATCCGCGCCCTGTACCCGGCTGCCCGCAACCCTTTCGCGTTCCCCGAGCTGCTGGCCGATCACCACCTCGAGCCCTGGACGGTCGAGGAGGCGTGGCTCATGGCCGACGAGCGGGCCGACCACCACGTCGACGTCACCGACACCTTCCCGCGCAAGCTCTCGGCGCTGACCGCCCACGCCAGCCAGACGGCGCACCTGGGTGAGGAGCTGGAGACCCGGCTCCGCTCGTGGGGTGCCAGCGTCGCCGAGTCGGCGGGCTGGGCGCCGGGCCGACTGGGCGAGGCCTTCCGGGTGATCGCGACGGGCTGAGGCCCCGTCGGGGGACGCCTCACCGCGCCGGGAGCCGTGACCTGCCAGGATGGACGTTGGACCCCAGGGAGGCCGATCGTGACGACAGGGCTCGACGCCAGCCAGCCGCAGACCGCGGACACCGCGAGGCTCACGCGGAAGGAGGTGCTCGCCAGGGCCACGTCGGCCGCCGGAGACTCCGGCATCGACGCGCCAGCCGGCGAGCTCACGGCCCTCCTCACGCGGTTCTACCGCTTCGTGGCCGACGAGGACCTCGCCGGGCGTGACCCCGGCGACCTGGCCGGCGCTGCGCTGAGCCATCGTGAGCTCGCGCAGCAGCGCCCCCCGGCGACGCCGCTGGTGCGCGCCCTCAACCCGGCGCGCGCCTCTGACGGCTGGCGCTCGAAGCGCACGGTGGTGGAGGTCGTCACCGACGACATGCCCTTCCTCGTGGACTCGGTCAGCGCCGAGCTGGAACGCCTCGGGCACCAGATCCACCTGCTGGTCCACCCCGCGTTCGTGGTGCGCCGCGACGGCGGGGGGAACCTCGTCGAGGTGCTGGACGCCAGCGCGTCGGCCCTGCCCACCGGCAGCCGCCACCAGGACTGGCCGAAGGACGCGCTCGTCGAGTCCTGGATGCACCTCGAGATCGACCGCCAGGACGGCCCCGGCGCGCTGGACTCGCTCGCGGACTCCCTCACCGAGGTGCTCGGCGACGTGCGCGCCGCCGTGGAGGACTGGCCGTCGATGCGCGAGGCGGCCGCGGCGGTCGCCTCCGAGATGGACGAGGAGCCCCCGGCGGGGCTCGCGGACGAGGCCGGCGACACCGCGCGGCTGATGCGCTGGCTCGTGGACGACAACTTCACCTTCCTGGGTTACCGCGAGTACGCGCTGGCCGTGGTCGACGGCGAGGACGTGCTGCACGCCGTGGCGGGCACCGGGCGGGGCATCCTGCGCCCGGAGCGCACCAGCACGCGCTCCGCCAGGGCGCGGAGGCACCTCACCGGCGAGGCGAGCGAGAGCTTCGCGCGCCTGCCCGGCGAGGCACGGGCCAAGGCGAGGGACCGACAGGTGCTCATCCTCACCAAGGCGAACTCCCGGGCGACCGTCCACCGGCCCCTGTATCTCGACTACGTGGGTGTCAAGACCTTCGACCAGGACGGCGCGGTGACCGGTGAGCGACGCTTCCTGGGGCTGTTCGCCTCCGTCGCCTACACCGCCAGCGTGCGCCAGGTCCCCATCCTGGACACCAAGAGCGCCGAGGTCATGGAGCGCAGCGGCTTCGCCCCCGACTCCCACTCCGGCAAGGACCTCCACAGCGTCCTCGAGACCTACCCGCGCGACGAGCTGTTCCAGATGAGCGTCGACGAGCTCTACGACACGGCGATGGCAGTGGTCCGCCTGCGCGAGCGTCGCCGCACGATGGTGTTCCTGCGCCCGGACGAGTACGGCCGCTTCGAGTCCGTCGTGGTGTACCTGCCCCGTGACCGGTACACCACGGCGGTGCGCCTGCGCGTCCAGGCCGTCCTCGAGGACGCCTTCGACGCCGACTCGACGGACTGGACGACGAAGGCCGACGAGTCCGTGCTGACGCACATCCACTTCACCCTGCGCAGGCTGGTGGGGCATGAGAGGCCCGACGTCGACACCGCCCAGCTGCAGCGCAGGGTCGCCGAAGCCACCCGCACCTGGGACGAGGACCTCGCGGAGGCGGCGACCGACGCGCTCGGGGAGGCGGCGGCGGCGCCGCTGCAGGCGGCGTGGGGCCGCGGGCTCCCCGAGTCCTACAAGGAGAACTTCACCGCCGCCCCAGCGGCGGCGGGACTGACGCCGGGTCCTGCTCGTCCTGTGCAGGGAGGCCCCCCCAACCAGCCCGCCGGGCCCGACCACCGGAGCCCAGCGGTCACCCACCGCCACGCC
>JBBSRD010000048.1:0-12728 GCA_038243415.1 Actinomycetales bacterium
CGGGGCGGCGATGGCCGCGCTGATCGCGGGCGCCCTGCCGAGCGGCGTCCTCGAGGTCCTCACCGGTGACGGGGCGGTCGGGGCGCGCCTCGTCGCCGACCCCCGCGTGCACCTCGTAGCGCAGGTCGGCTCGACCGTGACGGGGCGGGCCATCGCAGCGGCCACCGGCGCCCGCGGAGCCCGGTGCCTGGTGGAGAACGGCGGCAAGGACCCGATCGTCGTCGACGACGGCGTCGACCCCGCGTGGGCCGCGGCCCAGATCGCCCTCGGGGCCTTCACCAACACCGGCCAGCTGTGCGTCGCCGTCGAGCGCGTCTACCTCCACGAGGGCGTCGCCGACGCGGTCCTCGCCGAGCTCGTGAGCATCGCCGACGCCATGGTGGTGGGGGACCCGTCCGAGCCCGCCACCACGCTCGGCCCCCTCGTCGACGAGCGGCAGCTCACCGCTGTCGCCGCCCACGTCGACCGGGCGCTCGCCGCGGGCGCCACGGCCCTGGCCGGCGGCGCCCGCCTGGAGCGGGAGGGCAGCTTCTACCCCGCCACCGTCCTCACGGGATGCACCGAGGACATGGCGGTGATGCGCGAGGAGACCTTCGGGCCCGTCGCGCCCGTCACCGTGGTCGCCTCCTTCGAGGAGGGGCTGGCGCTGGCCGGACGCGGGGACTTCGGGCTGGCCGCCACCGTGCTCACCGCCTCGACGCAGCGCGCGCTGATGGCCGCCGCCGAGCTGGAGGTCGGCACCGTGAAGATCAACGCCGTCTTCGGCGGCGCCCCCGGCGGCTCGGCGGACCCGCGGCGCTCCTCAGGGTCCGGCCGCGGGTTCGGCCCCGACCTGCTGGGGGAGATGACCGTCCTGAAGGCCGTCCACCTGGAGGGTGCGCCGCCGGCGCCGTGACGCCGGGGCGCGCGCCGCTAGCCTTCGGCTTCTTGCCGCGCGCCCCGCCGGCGTCGCGGATCACCCTGGAGGTCGAGTGTTCACGGTCGTCGGAGAAGCCCTGGTGGATCTCGTCGGTGAGGGTGGCGGGTCGACGTTCGTCGCCCACCCTGGCGGGAGCCCCGCCAACGTGGCCGTCGGGCTGGTACGCCTGGGCTCACCGTCCCGGCTGGTGACGCGACTGGGGCGCGACCCGTTCGGCGAGCTGGTCCGCGACCACCTGGAGAGCAACGACGTCGAGGTCGACGCGGGGGAGGTCGACGGCACCCGGACGTCGCTGGCCATCGCCTCCCTGGAGGCCGGCGCGGCCACCTACGACTTCCGGATCCTCTGGGACGTCGCGGACCTCCCCGAGGTCGAGCCCGGCACCCTCGCGCTGCACACCGGATCCCTGGCGACCGCGTTGGAGCCCGGCGCCGCGCACGTGCTGGACCTGCTGCGCCGCACCCGGGCGCGCGGCGAGGTGACCCTCTCCTACGACCCCAACGTGCGCCCCTCCCTGCTGGGACCTGCGAAGGACGCCCGGGCGGGCGTCGAGGAGATCGTCGCGCTCGCCGACGTCGTCAAGGTCAGCGACGAGGACCTCGCGTGGCTCTACGAGGGCGAGAGCGACGCCGACGCGGCGAGGCGCTGGCTGGCCAGCGGGCCGGCGCTCGTCGTCGTGACCCGCGGCGGCGACGGGGTGCTCGGGGTGACGTCGCACGTCGAGGTCGAGCGGCCCTCCCGGGTCGTCGAGCTCGTCGACACCGTCGGCGCGGGCGACTCCTACACCGCAGGCCTGCTCGACGGGCTGCGCCTGGCCGACCTGCTCGGCGGGGCGCGGCGCGAGGCGCTCGCCATCGTCGACGAGGAGACGCTCACGGGCGTCCTGGACCGCGCCGCCACCGCCGCGGGCATCACGTGCTCGCGGGCCGGCGCCAACCCGCCCACCACCCGCGAGCTCGACGAGGCCCTGGACGAGCGGTAGCCCTCAGCCGCCGGTGATGACGCCGGCGTCGGCCGGACGGGCGCTGCGCACGTCGTAGACGGCGTAGGCCCCGACGATCGCGAGGCACCCGACCACCACGAGGTAGCCGACGTTGGTGGCGCTGATGTCGGCGACGAACCCCTGCAGCAGCGGGAAGAGCGCCCCGCCGAGGATCGCCATGACGAGGCCGGCGGCGCCGAACTTCGTGTCCGAGCCCAGCCCCTCGAGCGCGACCCCGTAGATGGTGGGGAACATCAGCGACAGCGCCGCGGAGATCGCCACCACGGCCAGGAGCCCGACGATCGTGGGGACGAGCACGCCCACGAGCGCGAGGGTGATGCCGACGACGGCCCTGGTCAGCAGGAGCCTGGTCGGGGCGAAGATGCCGAGCAGCCACGTCATGATGAACCGGAAGACGAGGAAGGTCAGCGTGCTCGCCAGGAGGAACGCGCCGGCGGCGCCCTGTGAGTAGCCGAGGACGTCCAAGGCGTACTGGATGGTGAACGTCCAGGTGCAGGTCTGCGCGCCCATGTAGAAGAACTGGGCGATCACGCCGTAGCGGTACCGGGGGTTCGCCGCGAGGCGGCGCAGCGTCCCCGTGGAGGCGTGGGTCTCGCCCTGCTCGGCCGGGGTCGGCATCTTCCGAAAGGCGATGAGGACCCAGATGATGACGAGCACGGTCGCGATGCCGAGGTAGGGGCCGAGCACCACGGCGAGGTCCCGGTCGACCGCTGCGGCGAGGCGCTCACCGCTCAGCCCGTCGCGGACCGCCTTCGGGGTGAGGTGCGGGAGGATGATCACCGCGCCGAGCAGCACCCCGACGTTGGAGCCCACCGGGTTGAACGCCTGGGCGAGGTTGAGTCGCTGGGTGGCCCGTCCGTCGGGCCCCATGGTGATGACGAAGGGGTTGGCGGACGTCTCGAGGATGGACAGTCCTGCGGCGAGCACGAACAGCGCGAACAGGAACCATCCGTACGCGACGAGCTGGGTGGCGGGGAAGAACAGGAAGCCGCCCACCGCCGCGAGCCCGAGACCGGTGAGCACGCCGGCTTTGTAGCCGAAGCGCTTGTTGAGGAAGGCCGCGGGGATCGCGAGGAGGAAGTAGGCGCCGTAGTACGCCGACTGCACGACGGCCGACTGGACGTTGGACAGCGCGAAGATCTCGCGGAAGACGCTGACCAGGACGTCGGTGAGGTTCGCCGCGGAGCCCCAGGCGGCGAAGCACACCACGAGGAGGATGAAGGGGACCTTCAGGTGCTTGAAGACCAGCCGGGGCCTGCCGTCCGGGCGGGTGGTGTCCTCGACCCGCTGGGTGCTGCCGTACGTCGGCGTCGCTGCCATCACGTCACTCCCGGTCATCGGGTCCGTTCGCGCCGGGGAGAGTCCGCGACGCTGCGTGGCGTCACCGTAAGTGTCGCGGTGTATATGGGCCAATCCGGTACGCCCCCGGCGAGAACCATGACGTCCCCGCGCTGGGATGCCTCCCACGGGGCACCCTGGGCCCGTGAGCGACACCCGACCCCTCATCGTCACGCTGGTGCTCGAGGAGGCGGACCAGGAGCGCCTCGACGCGCTCCGGGCCCGGTGGTTCCCGCGCCGGCTCAACCATCTCGCGGCGCACGTGACGCTCTTCCACGCGCTGCCCGGTCGCGCCGAGACGGAGGTCTCGACCATGCTCCGTGAGGCCGCTGCGCGCGAGGCTTTCGCGGTCGAGGTCGCTGCCGTCCGGCCGCTGGGCCGCGGCGTGGCCCTCGACCTGCGCTCGCGTGACCTGGAGCGCCTCCACGCCGGGCTGCTGGCGGTCGCGCTCGACGCTTTCGGCGACGACGTCACCCGTCAGGACCGCCAGCGGCTGCGGGCGCACGTCACCGTGGCCAACAAGCTCGACCCGCCGGCCGCGGCGCGCGCCCTCGACGAGGTCTCCGCCGGGTTCAGCCCCTGGACCGCCCGCGCGACCGGCCTGGCGCTGTGGCGCTACGACGGCGGGCCGTGGGAGCCCGCCGGCGTGCAGGCCTTCACCCCGACGTGACGGTGGCCGGCGCGAGCTCCTGCTCCCGGGCCAGCAGCCAGCGCTTGAGGGCGACGCCGCCGGCGTAGCCGGTGAGCGCCCCTCGCGAGCCGACCACCCGGTGGCAGGGGACCACGAGGCAGCGAGGGTTCATCGCCACCGCCCGCCCGACGGCCCGGTGGGCGCTCGGGTGGCCCGCGGCGTCCGCGACCTGCGCGTACGTCAGCGTCTCGCCGACCCCGATGCCGGCGACCACCGCCCACACCGCCCGCTGGAACGGCGTCCCCGGCACGTCGGCCAGCCGGACGTCCGCACCGCTGGAGGCGCTGGCGCGGGGGTCGGCGGCCAGCGCGAGCACCGCCGCGCACGCCGCCCTCAGGTCGGCGTCGTCGCGGAGCGCTCCGGGGCCGACCAGCTCGCCGAGCGTCGCGGGGCCCGGGGCGGGGGAGTGCTCGGGCAGGTAGACCCCCGTCAGGTCGCCGCCGGGGTCGACGACGACGCGCAGCGGCCCCAGGGGCGAACCGACCACGGCGTGACGCCGCCCGTGCTCAACGGTCGGAGGCGTCTGCTGGCTCGGCGGATCGGGGGTCTCGGTGTTCATGGGCCGAGGATGCCGGTGCTGCGCGGAGCCGGTCCTCAGCGGCGGCGGACCTGTGGACGGCGGTCGTGGGAGCCACGGACCCTGTGGACGCGCGGCGCGCAGACGGGTGGCGCGGTGCTCGACGGGCGCCGACCGCCACCCTGCGTTGTGATGGAGCGTCGGCGCGCCAGGAGCGCGCCGCGACCGAGCGCGCGGGCGGCCCCGAGGGTCCAGCCCGCCGACACCCGAGAACGAGCGAAGCGAGGACCACCGTGGACGTGACGTCCCTGACCGAGGTGCTGGGCGACCTGAGCCCCAGCACCACCAGCCTGCTCGACGTGAGCATGACCAACGAGTCCGGCGCCCACGAGCGTGACCTGCGCTGGCGCGTCCTGCGCCAGAGCCTGGTGACCGACGGAGCCCCCGAGGCTGATCTCGCGGCCATCGACGCCGTGGTCGCCGCGCCCCTCGACGACGGCAGCGGCGGGGACCTCCAGCGCTACCTCGTCGTCCGCGACGGAAAGGTGCTGCTCGACCAGCTGCTCCACCAGTCCTCGCGCGACGGCACCGACGTGGGTAGCACCGGGCTCCTGCCCGACGTCGCTGCGCTCCTGCGCTACGACGCCCGCCACGCCAACGTCGTGGTGGTGCGCGCCGACGAGGAGGGCGCCGACGTCGAGGTGCTCTCCGCCGCGTCGGCCCCCGCCGCAGAGTCAGAGACCGTCCACGGCGACACGACGTACCTGCACAAGACCCGCAAGGGCCCTCAGGGCGGCTCCGGCTTCGCTGAGTCCTCCGAGAACGTGTGGAAGGGCAACGCTGAGGAGGCTGCCGGCGTCGTCGACCGCATGGTGCGTGAGCACTCCGCCGCCGCGGTGGTCGTCGCCGGTCAGCCCAAGGCACGGACGCTGCTCGTGGGCGCACTGTCGCTGCCCGAGGGTGTGGAGGTCAGCCAGCTCGACAAGGACGCGCGCGCCGACGGCTCTTCGCAGGTCGCGCTGGAGAAGACCGTGCTCGCCGGGCTCGACGAGCTCGCCGCGCGCACCGAGGACGAGGCGGTGGGCCGCTGGCGCGCGGTGCACGACGACGCCGCGACGGCGACCCGCTCGACCGACACCGTGGCGGCCACCGTGAGCGCGCTGGCGCAGGGGCAGGTCGAGGAGCTCCTGCTCGACGCCGCCTCGCTGCGCTCGCGCACGCTGCTCGTCGGTCCCGCGGGCACGGACATCGCCTCGCCGGGTGGAACCCAGACGTGGGACGGGGAGGCGAGCGAGGTGCCCGCCGACCTGGCCCTGCTGCGCGCCGCCGCCCACACCGGCGCCGACGTGGTCCTCGTCGAGCTCGAGGGCGGCGCCCTCCCGGACGGCGTGGGGGCCCGTCTGCGCTGGGCCACCGACGCCGCGCCGGGGGACGGTCCGACGTCCTGATCTCCCACGGTCTGCAGCCGGACGTCCACCCTTGGTGATCATGGTCTGACAGAGTTGTCCAAAACCGATCGATCTGGCGGATCGGGCAATCCGGGCGTGCCAAGGTGACGAACCTGTAGCGCCGGTGCCCGTGTCGCTCATGGTGCCGGCGTGCACGACGGCCGCGGTGGTCCCCACGGGGACCGCCGCGGCCGAGCCTGAGCGGCGCGAACCCATCCGATGGAGGAACCGTGTTCGGCAAGCAGCTTGTCACGTCCATGATCGACCGCAGCGCAGAGACCGGCGCCGACAGGCGCACGTTCCTGCGCACCGCGGGCCTCGGCCTCGCGGGCGCCGGAGCCCTGGGGGTGGTCGGCGCCCCGATGGCGTCCGCCACCGACGGACCCCCTGGTCCCGGGGCCCCCACCACCGAGGCGGGAGAAACCATCTCCGACGCTTCCATCCTCAACTTCGCCCTCAACCTCGAGTACCTCGAGGCGGAGTTCTACTCGTACGCGGCCTTCGGTCGCGGCCTCGACGCCAGCATCATCGACGGCAACTGTCCTGTCGGGGGTGTCACCGGTGGAGCGAAGGTGCCGTTCAAGACCCCCCGGATCCGCAAGATCGCCGAGGACATCGCCATGGACGAGGTCGCCCACGTGACCTTCCTGCGCGAGGCGCTCGGTACCGCGAAGGTGGCGCGGCCCACGATCGACCTCGTCGGCTCCTTCAGCGCGGCGGCGCAGGCGGCCGGCCTGGTCAAGGCCGGGGAGAAGTTCGACCCGTTCGCCGACGAGAACAGCTTCCTGATCGGTGCGTTCCTCTTCGAGGACGTCGGGGTCACGGCCTACAAGGGGGCGGCGCCGCTCATCACCAACAAGACCTATCTCGAGGCCGCCGCCGGGATCCTCGCCTTCGAGGCCTACCACTCGGCGACGATCCGGTCGGCGCTGGACGTGCTGGACCTCGCTGGGGCCGCCGACGCCATCTCGAACGCCAGGGACTCCCTCGACGGGCCGGCCGACCTCGACGAGGGCATCACCGGTGCTGACGGGGGCATCATCGTCGCCCCGGGTGACGCGAACGCCATCGCGTACTCCCGCAGCCCGGGCCAGGTGCTCAACATCGTGTACCTGAACCCCGCGAAGACCGACCGGGGCGGCTTCTTCCCCGACGGCGTCAACGGGGAGATCCGCACCTCGGGCGCCAACGCCTGAACCGTCCCTCACCGGACCGTCCCTCACTGGGCCGACGGGGACGCGACGAGCGCGTGTCGCACCCCGTTGGCACAGTGAGGGCATGGTTCCCCCCGTCTTCGTCACCACCGGCCCGGTCCTGCCGGTGACCGCCAGCACCGTGCCTGCCAGGGCCGTCCTCGCTCTCGTCGGGCAGGTTCGCCGATGAGCGCGCCCGACCGCCGCTACGACGTCGTGGTGCTCGGCGCCACCGGGGTCGCCGGGCGCCAGGTCGCCAAGCACCTGGCGCAGCGCGCCGAGGAGTCCGGGCTGCGCGGGGCGGCCGCCGGGCGCGACCGCGGCCGCGTCGAGGAAGCGCTGGCGAAGGTCGGTGTCACCGGCGACGTCCTCGTCGCCGACGTCACCGACACCGCCTCGCTCGACGCCCTCGCGGCCTCGACGCTCTCCCTGGCCAACCTCGTCGGGCCCTACACGAGCAGGGCCGAGCCGGTGATCGCTGCGTGCGTGCGGGCCGGGACCCACTACGCGGACCTCACGGGGGAGACGCCCCACGCCGGTCAGATGGTCGACCGCTGGCACGTGCCGGCGCTGACCGCCCGCGTGAAGATCGTCCAGGTCGCCGGGTTCGAGGCGCTGCCCTTCGACGTCGGTGTGCTGCTCGCCCACGAGGCCGCCGCGGCAGCGGGCGAGACCCTCGTGGAGGCCGACGCGGTGCTGACCGCGGACGTCACGCCGAAGATCTCCGGCCTGTCCGACGGGGTCTCCGGCGGCACGCTGCAGTCCATCGCCCTCGTCCTGGCCGAGCCCGAGCGGTTCGACGTCACCGACCCGGCGATCCTGCTGCCAGGCCTCAGCGAGGACCGGGCCGCCGCGCTGCGCAGGCGCAGCCCCCTGCGCCTGGCCCCGAGGGCCCGCGACGGAGCGGTGGTCTCACCGATGGTGCCCGCCGCCTTCATCAACCCGCCCGTGATCGCCCGCACCGCCGTGCTGCTCTCCGCCGAGGGGGCCCGCTCGCAGGAGCCGCTGCGCTACCGCGAGGGCAGCGCCGTGGGCCCGGAGTCCTCGCGGGTCTCGTGGCTGTCCGCCGGGGCGGTCTCGGCGCTGCAGCTGGCGCTGGTGGGCGCCACGCGCCTGCCCCCGAAGGCCAGGAAGGTGCTCGCCGCCCTGCTGGCCCGCGTGCTCCCCGGCTCGGGCAGCGGCCCCACCACCCGTGAGGTCCTCGAGGGATGGGAGTGGCACGTCGACGTGGCCGGGCGCACCGCCACCGGCGCGGCCGTCACCGTCCGCGTGGACGGTGAGGGGCACCCCGGGTACGCCGCGACCTCGCGGATGCTCGCTGAGCTGTGCGCCGCCATGGCGAGGCCCGGCGCCACCCCGAAGCGCTCCGGCGCCCTCACGCCCGCGCTCGCGCTGGGCACCGCCGACCTCGAGGCGTTCGCCCGCAGCGGGGTCCGCTTCACCGTGACGCAGGCCCCGGCACCGCTCCGGCGCGGCGACGGCTCGTCCTCGTGAGCACCCCGGCGCCGGTGCGGCGCCTCGTGGTCGCCAGCGGTGACGCCGTCCTCGCCGCTGCCGCGAAGGACGCCGACGCCCTGGCCGACGCCGGCGCCCGCCTGGGTGCCTGCGACCCCGAGCTGGTGCGCGTGCTGCTCGGCCACGTGATGTCCTCCGCCCTGAGCGCGGCTCACCCCGGGGGCCTGGACGGCGACGACGTCGCGGAGGTGCTCACCACCACCGTCGAGGGCGCCGCGTCCTGGTGGGCCGTCGACCCCGACGTGGCGCTCGCGGTGCTCCTCGGCGCCGTGGGCGCGCACGCCGACGAGCAGGCCGCGCTCGACCCCCGCGCCGTCGCGGAGCACGCCACGCTGATCACCGCGCAGGTCCTGGGACGGCGGGCCCCGGCGGGCGCGGGTGCGGCTGGCCCGCCGCCGCCCGCCGAGCACCCGCCGATCGCCCCAGCAGACCTCCAGCGCGCCCTGGACGCTCACCTCTCGGCGGCCGTGGCCGAGCTCGAGCGCGCCCAGACGGTCGAGATGCCCTGAGCCTCCCTCCCGCACGGCCGGGGCGTCGTCGCCGCGCCGCGGACGCCGCGCACCCGTAGCGTCGGGGCGTGTCTGCGCGGGAGCTGGTGGTGCTCGGGACGTCGTCGCAGACGCCGACCGCGGAGCGCAACCACAACGGGTACCTCGTGCTCTTCGACGGCGAGGGAATCCTCGTCGATCCCGGTGAGGGCACCCAGCGCCAGCTGCTGCGTGCCGGCGTCGCGCCCTCGAGCATCACCGCCGTCGCGATCACCCACGACCACGGTGACCACTGCCTCGGGCTCCCCGGGGTGCTGGCGCGGTTGGCCCTCGACGGCCTGGAACGGGTGGTCCCGCTCGTCTTCCCGGCCGGCGCGGCCGCGAGGGTGCGCGCCCTCGTCGACGTGGCCGGCCCGTACGCGGCCCGCGTGGTCGAGCACCCCGTGAGCGACGACGGGGCGCGGTCGGTCCCCGTGCTCACGCTCCCCGCGCGCGGCGGCCCGTCCGGGCGCGACGGGCTGGGCGGGCTGGTGCTGGAGGCCGCCGCGCTGGACCACCGGGTGCCCACCTGCGGATACCGGGTCCGCGAGCCGGACGGGGTGACGATGGACCCCGCCCTCCTGGCAGCGCGCGGGATCACCGGGCCTGACGTCGGCCGGCTGCAGCGCGACGGCGCCCTCACCACGCCCGCCGGGACCGTCGCGCTGGAAGAGGTGTCCGTGCCCCGCCCGGGCCAGCGCGTGGCGCTCGTGATGGACACCCGTCCCTGCGAGGGCGCCTCGGTGTTGGCGGAGCGGGCGGACCTCCTGGTGTGCGAGGCGACCTTCGCCGACACCGAGGCCGAGCTGGCACCGCGCTACGGGCACATGACCGCCCGTCAGGCCGGGCACCTGGGGTCGGCGGCGGGCACGCGCCGGCTGGTGCTCAGCCACTTCTCGCAGCGGTACCGGGACCTCGCGGCCCACGGGGAGCAGGCGCGCGAGGAGCACGGCGACGTCGTCGTCGCTGTGGACCTCATGAGGGTCGCGGTCCCACCCCGGCGCTGACCAGCCCATCTCACCCCTGCCCCTGTCCCCGCCCTGCCGCACTTCGGTCACCTCTTGTCGTCCCAGAGCCTCCAGAACGGCAAGAGGTGACCAAAGTGCAGGGGGGTGGGGCGCGAAATGCTGGGGTGGTGGCAGACAGACGCCAGCGGCGCCCGACCGTGAGGTCGGCCGCCGCTGGCGGGGTGAGGATCAGGCCTGCGCGGGGGCGCCGCTCTGCTGCTCGTCGGTGCCGGTCTCGACCAGCACCTCCGGGGCAGCCTGGTCCTGCGCCGGCGCGTCGACGACCTTCACGTCGGACGTGATGGCCACGGTGTGGGTCTCGGGCGCCACGGGGGTCGGGAACATCCCGGCCACGCGGACGCTCAGGACACCGGCCGAGTAGTCGGCGCTGACCGCGTCCGCGGTCATGCCCTCGGGGAGGGCCACGGTGCGCGAGAACCGCATCTCACGGCGCATCCCACCGGTGGTGGTCCGGCGGACCCCGGCGAGAGCGAGGCGGTCACCGGTGACGGTGACCGAGAGGTCGGCAGCGGGGTCGAGGCCGGGTGCCTCGACGGTGATGACGCCGTCCTCACCCTGGCGGGAGAGGTCGACCGCGGGGGCGGTGGGTGGTGTCACGGGTGCGAAGCCGAGGCTGCGGCGCTGGGCCGGGGCCATGGGGCGACGTGGTGAGGGACGGGCGACGAGATAGGTGCTCACGGGGTCTCCTGAAGGACGAGACGCGACGCGGGGTGCGCCACTGTCCTCCGGTACAACCTGAGCCGACCCGACTCAATTCCCCTGACTTGCCTCCGCTCCATGTGGGACGCAGGACGGTCGGGCAGCAGGGGCCGGGAACGCCGCAGGGGCGGTGCCGGACCGATGTCCGACACCGCCCCTGCGACCCGCTCGCCTCGCCGCGAGGGTGGCTCACTCCCAGGAGAGCCCGCCACCGCTCTGGTACTCGATGACGCGGGTCTCGAAGAAGTTCTTCTCCTTCTTGAGGTCCATCGACTCGCTCATCCACGGGAACGGGTTCTCCGTCTCGGGGAAGACCGGCGTGAGGCCCAGCTGGACGCAACGGCGGTTGGTGATGAAGTGCATGTACTGCGCGGTGAGGTCGGAGTTCAGCCCGAGGATCCCGCGGGGCATCGTCTCCTTGCCGTAGCTCACCTCGAGCGCGCAGGCCTCGGTGAGCATCCCGCGGACCTCCTCCTGGAACTCCGCGGTCCACAGGTGGGGGTTCTCGACCTTGATCTGGTTGATGACGTCGATGCCGAAGTTCAGGTGGATCGACTCGTCGCGCAGGATGTACTGGTACTGCTCGGCGATCCCGACCATCTTGTTGCGCCGACCCAGGGAGAGGATCTGCGCGAAGCCGGTGTAGAACCACATGCCCTCGAACACCACGTAGAAGGCGATGAGGTCGCGCAGGAACGCCTGGTCGTCCTCGAAGGTGCCGGTGGAGAAGTTGCCGTCCTCCAGGTGCTGGGTGTACTTCAGCGCCCAGGAGTCCTTCGCCGAGATCGCGTCGACCTCGCGGTACATGTTGAACAGCTCGCCCTCGTCCATGCCGAGCGAGGTGCAGATGTACTGGAAGGTGTGCGTGTGCACGGCCTCCTCGAACGCCTGGCGCAGCAGGAACTGGCGGCACTCGGGGTTGGTCAGCTGGCGGTAGACCGCGAGCACGATGTTGTTGGCGACCAGGGACTCGGCGGTGGCGAAGAACCCGAGGTTGCGCTTGAGCATGAGGCGCTCGTCCTCGGTGAGGCCGTCCGGGGACTTCCACAGCGCGATGTCGGCCTGCATGGAGACCTCGGTGGGCATCCAGTGGTTGTTGCAGCCGGCCAGGTACTTGTCCCAGGCCCAGCCGTACTTCATCGGCAGCAGCTGGTTGACGTCGGCGCGGCCGTTGATCATGGCCTTCTCCGAGGCCTGGACGCGACCACCGTCGGTGTCGATGGCGCCGAGCCCGGAGGCCGCGGGCGCCGCGTCCAGGTCGGGGTTGACGGCCAGGTCGCCGCTGGGGGCGGTGGCGGGGGTGGGGTCGAAGTCGAGTGCGGTCATCGCGTTCTCCTCGTGGTCGATACGGAAAGGGTGTGGTCGTCGGCGTGGGGGGCCATCACTGGCAGGCCTCGCACTCCGGGTCCTCGACGGAGCAGGCCTGGCCGGTGAGGACGATCTCGCCGTCGTCGACGGGCTCCGGAATCGGTGTCGGCGTCGGGGAGACGGCGGCCGGGGGAGGGGTGGCGGCGGGCGGTGAGGCAGCCACTGCTGCCGCGGGCACCGGGGAGAGCAGGGCCGCTGCGGGAGCCGCAGCGCCGGAGGAGACGGCGTTGAGCTTGCCGTCGGTGCCGCGCAGCGTGGACTTCTCCACGTGGGTCTTCGACGTCGAGCGCAGGTAGTACGTGGTCTTCAGCCCGTTCTGCCAGGCGGCCAGGTACAGGTCGTTGAGCATCTTCCCGTTGGGCGAGGAGACGTAGAGGTTCAGCGACTGCGCCTGGTCGATCCACTTCTGACGGCGCGACGCGGCCGCGATCAGCCAGCTCCAGTCGATCTCGAAGGCGGTGGCGTAGAGGTCGCGCAGGTCC
>JBBSRD010000049.1:0-12663 GCA_038243415.1 Actinomycetales bacterium
CCTGGCGATGATCCAGGCCTCCTTCGCCCCGGGCGACCGCGGGCGGGCCATCGGCGCGTGGTCGGGCCTGGGCGGCGTCGCGACCGCTGCCGGCCCGTTCCTCGGGGGGTGGCTGGTGCAGAGCGTCTCCTGGCGGTGGGTGTTCCTCATCAACCTGCCCGTGGCCGCCGCGGTGCTGGTGCTGGGGGTCCGCCGCGTCCCCGAGACCCGGGCCGCGGGCGCCTCCGGTCGCGTGGACCTCACCGGGGCGGCGCTGGGGGCGCTGGCCCTGGCCGGGGTGACGTACGCCCTCATCGAGGTCCCCGGGAGCACCGGTCCCCTGCCCTGGGTCCTGGGCGCGGCCGGCGTCGTCGCGGCCGCGGCCTTCGTGCTCGTCGAGGCGCGCTCACGGGCGCCGATGCTCCCGCTCGGCATCTTCTCCTCACGGCAGTTCAGCGCCACCAACGCCGTGACCTTCCTCGTCTACGGCGGCTTCGGCGCGGTGTTCTTCCTGCTCGTCATCCAGCTCCAGGTGGTCTCGGGGTTCTCCCCGCTCGCCGCCGGCACCTCCGTCCTGCCCATCACGCTGGTGATGCTGGCCCTGTCCTCGCGCTCCGGCGCCCTGGCCGGGCGCATCGGGCCGCGCCTGCAGATGAGCGTCGGGCCGGTGGTCGTCGGGCTCGCCCTCCTGCTGATGCTGCGGATCGGCCCCGGGGCCTCCTACCTCGCCGACGTGCTGCCGGCCGTCGTGGTGGTGGGGCTGGGCTTCTCGGTCGTCGTGGCGCCGCTGACGTCCACCGCGCTGTCCTCGGCGCCGGCCGAGCACGCCGGGCTGGCGTCCGGGGTGAACAACGCGGTGGCCCGGGCCGCCGGGCTGTTCGCCGTCGCGGTCCTGCCCGCGGTGGCCGGCCTGAGCGGTGACGTCTCCGAGGACCCGGCCGCCTTCGACGCCGGCTTCGAGGCGGCGATGCTCGTCTCTGCCGCGGTGGTCGCCGCCGGTGGGCTGCTGGCGGCGCTGACCATCTCGGACGACGTCCTCGCCAGCGCGCCGTCCGAGGCCCTGCCGACCCGCCGACCACGCCGATGACGGGCGGGAGGTCCAAACTTCGGTGCAGCCCGGCGCCGGCCGGGCGATCGAGACGAGGAGCCTCCGTGGACGAGGACCTGCACGCGAAGATCGAGGCGCTGGTCGCCGAGGAGCACGAGCTGCGCCAGCGCCACACCAGCGGCGCGGAGGCCAACGCTGCGCTCGACGACGACGAGCGCGCCCGCATGAGCTCCGTCGAGGTGCAGCTGGACCGCACGTGGGACCTGCTGCGCCAGCGGGGCGCGCGTCGGCGTGCGGGCGAGGACCCCGAGGCGACGCACGAGCGCCCCGCCGGCGAGGTCGAGGGCTACATCGGGTGAGGCGGACGACGGACGTCGGCCCGCCCGGGGGTGCGACCATCCCGGGGTGACCGCTGCGACCCCTACCAAGCCCACCACGGCCGCGGTGCAGCAGCGCACCGTGCGCGTGCTGGCGGCGACCCAGCTGTGCGCCGGCGTGGGGCTGGCGGCGGGCGCGGCCGTCGGGGCGCTCCTGGCGCGCGAGCTCCTCGGCGGGGACGCCCTCGCAGGGCTGCCCTCCGCGCTGTCGACCCTCGGCGGAGCGGTCGCGACGATCCCCCTCGCCAGGCTCATGAGCGCTCACGGCCGGCGCCCCGGCCTCGCCTCCGGGTACGCCCTGGGAGCGGTGGGATGCCTCGTGGTGGTCGCAGCAGCGACCACGCGCAGCTTCGCGCTGCTGCTGGTGGGCATGGCCTGCTTCGGGGTCGGGAACACCACGGGCCTGCTCTCCCGCTACGCCGCGGCCGACCTCGCGCCGGCGGTCCAGCGCGGGCGCGCCACCGGCACGGTCCTGTTCGCCACCACGTTCGGCGCGGTCGCGGGCCCGACGCTCCTGGAACCGATGGGCGCGCTCGCCCAGACCCTCGGCCTGCCGCGGCTGTCCGGACCGTTCCTCCTCTCCTTCGGCGCCTACGTCCTGGCGGCGGCCGTCGTCGGCACGCTGCTCCGCCCCGACCCGCTCGTGCTCGCCCGAACCGTCGCGCCGGCCCCGCCCGCGGCGACGGGCGACACGCGGCCGGGCCGTGCCACCTCGCCGTGGTCGCTGCTCGCCCACGGCGACGCCCGCAGCGCGGTCGTCGCGATGGTGGGCGCGCAGCTGGTGATGGTGGCGATGATGACGATGACCCCGGTGCACATGGTGGCTCTGGGATTCACCCTGGGGCCGATCGGGCTGGGGATCAGCGGTCACCTGGCCGGCATGGACCTGTTCTCCCCGCTCTCGGGGGCGCTGGTGGACCGGGTGGGGGCGCACGCGACGGTCCGCGCGGGCGCCGTCGTGCTCGTGGTCGCCGGGGCTCTCGGGGTGGTGGCCCCGGACGGCTCGGCGACGGCGATCGGCGTCGCGCTCTTCGCGCTCGGCCTGGGGTGGAGCTTTTCGCTGGTCGCGGCGAGCGCCCTGCTCGTCGGCGCGGTCCCCGTCCACCGGCGCGCGGAGGTGCAGGGACGGGCCGACCTGCTGCTGGGCCTCGCGGGCACCCTCGGGGGCGTCGGGTCCGGGCTCGTGCTGGCCCTGGGCGGGTACGTCGCGGTCGCGCTCGTCGTCGTCGTGGTCGCGGTGGCGCTGGCCCTCGTCGGCTCACGGCGCACGCAGGACGTCGCGGCGTGAGCGAGGGCTCGACCGCGACGGCGATGGACGGGGTCCGCGCCTCGATCCCGCTGCTGATCGGCGCGCTGCCGTTCGGCCTGGTCGCCGGGGTGGCCGCCGTAGAGGTCGGCCTCGGAGCGAGCGGTTCCTCGGCGTGGTCGGTGCTCGCGTACGCCGGCGCCGCGCAGCTGGCCGCCTACGAGCTCATCGGCCGCGGGGCCTCCGTCAGCGTCATCGTCGCCACCGCGATGGTCATCAACGCCCGCCTGGTGCTCTACTCCGTCTCCATCGCCCCCTACCTCGCCGGCCTCGGACGACGGCGCCGGCTGCTCGTGGCGTACCTGCTGACCGACCAGGCCTACGTCGTGTCCCTCGTGAGGTATCGCGAGGGCCTCGACCTGGAGGGGCGCTGGCGCTTCTACCTCGGGTCGGGCGTGAGCCTGTGGCTGGTCTGGCAGGTCGCGACGCTGCTGGGAGCCCTCCTCGGCGGCACGCTGCCCGAGCGGCTGCCCCTCGGGTTCGCCGTGCCGCTGGTGTTCCTCGCGATGCTCGTCCCCACCGTCACCGACCGGCCAACGCTGGTCGCGGCGCTGGTCGGCGGCGCCGTGGCGGTGCTCGCGGCGCCCCTCGGGCCTCCTGCGCTGCTGCTCGCCGCAGCGTGCGGCATCGGGGCGGGGGCCGCGCTCGCGCTGCGCGCCGGTGGAAGCGGAGGGCGCGGCGCTGACGACGCACCGATCGGGGACGAGGGGCCGATCGGGGACGAGGGGCCGTGACCGTCGCCGTCATCGTCGCGGTCCTGCTCGTCGGGATCGGCAACGTCGTCCTGCGCGGCAGCGCGCTGCTCTTCGCCGAACGCCTGCGCGACGTCCCGCCCCGCACCCAGGCGGTGTTGCGGATGATCCCGCCGGCCACCCTCGCCGCCCTGGTGGCACCGGCGCTGCTCCTGCCGGAGGGGACGTTCACGCCGCTCGGCCCGCAGGCCCTCGCGGGGCTGGTGGCGCTGGCGGTGGCCTGGCGCACCCGCAACCTGCTGGCCACGATCATCGTCGGCCTGGTCGCGGTGGTGCTCCTAGAACTGGCGCTGGGCTGAGGGACGCCGCACCGCGACCGCCAGCAACGGCACCACCAGCAGGAAGGCCAGGCGCAGGTCGACGAGCCCGGCCAGGGCCGCGAGGGCCACGGGTGCCAGCAGGATGGCCGTGCCGGAGGCCAGCGCCCCGGCACTGGCGCCGCGACGCGCACCGAGGCCGGGGACGGCGAGCAGGTCCGCGAGGGTCACCGGGTAGAGGAGCGCGGCGCCCAGGCCCGCGAGGACCAGCCCCGCGGCCACGAGCACGGGGCCGGCGCCGAGGACCACGAGACCCGTCCCGGCCAGCGTCACGCCGGCGCTCACCGGCAGCACCCGCGGCCAGCCGGCGAGCACGATGCCGCTGGCGCGCCCCAGCGCCATCCCGAGGGGGAAGACGGTCGCGGTCGCCACGGCCGCTGCCGCCGGGAGGGCGGTCAGCTGCAGGCGGGCCACGGCCCAGACGACGAAGCAGAACTCGACGGACACGGCGGCGACCACGACGACCCACCGCCGGCCCGCTCCGGGCGGGCCGACCAGCGGGTGGGCGGTGCGAGCCGCCGGGGGCGCGGCGGGGGCGCCCGGCGGCTGGTGGTCGGCGGCGGCGCCGGGGGCGCGCCGCGCGGCCACGACCAGCAGCGGCGGCACCATGACGAGCAGCGCGAGCCGGCCCGCCCCCGAGACCGCGTCGAGGCCGCCGATGAGCAGCGGGGCGGCGATGCCGGCGGCAGAGCTGGCGGCGTTGACGGCCGCCAGGCGGCGCGGGGCGTCGGCCCCGGCGAGCAGCGCCGAGACGGCGAGCACGACGGCCGCCCCCCCGGCGCCCAGCGCCAGCGCTCCGAGGACCACCACCGGCGCCACCGAGGCGACCGCGAGGACCGCCGCGCCGAGGGCGAGGACCAGGGAGCCGATGCGCAGGACGACGTCGCCGCCCAGGGCCAGCAGCCTGGCGCCGACGGGCGCCACGATCACGAGGCCGGCGCCGAAGGCGGAGCTGAGCCAGGAGAGGTCCCGGGCGGAGACCTGCAGGTCGCGCGCGAGCAGCACCAAGACGGCGCCCAGCGCCGCGATGGTGAAGCCCACCGCGGACAGCGCGACGCCGGCCCGCAGATCGCTCTGACCACCCCGTCGGACCGTCTGCTCCCCGACCATCACGCCCGCCACCCGTCCGCCCCCTGCACCCTCGTTTATGCTCGTCACACGAGCCTAACGCCCGAGGAGGTGTTCTGGTGCCCGCCGTCGAGCAGCCGTCGCGGCGCGAGGCACGGCGGTGGTCCGCAGCCTCCGCCGCCCTCGGCGCCCTGCGACGCCACCCCGGAGCCACCCGCGCGGAGACCGCGCACCGGCTGTCGATGAGCAGCGGCGCCGCGGCCGACCTGTCCGCGCGCCTGAGGAGCCTGCACCTGCTGAGCGAGGAGCCGGCGCCACCCGCCGGCCGCGGCCGGCCGACGAGCCTGCTGCGCGTCCACCCGCGCGGTCCCCTCGTCGTGGTGGTGGACGTGCAGCACGCGGGCATCACCGCGGCGGTCCTCGACCTCGCCGGGGAGGTCCTCGAGCGCACGACGCAGCTCCCCCAGGACCGCTCCCCCGAGCGCGCCCTCGACCTCGTCCGGGCGGGGCTCGACGGTGCCGCGGAGCGCCACGGCCAGCGGCTGCGGGCCGTCTCGATCACGCTGGCCGCCACGGTCGCGAGCGGACGCGTGGTGCAGTCCGCCACGCTCGGGTGGTCCGGGGTCGACCTCGCCGCCGCGGTGCCCCCCGCGCTGGCGGGCCGTCCCCTGCTGGTGACCAACGACGCGACGGCCGCGGGGCTCGGGGAGGCCCGGAGCCCCGCGACCGGGGACGCACGAGCGGTGCTGTACCTGGCCGTCACCGTGGGGGTCGGCGGGGTGCTGGTCGTCGACGGGCACCCGTCGGTGGGCGCGCTCGGCGCCGGGGGCGAGCCCGGGCACCTGCCCCTCGGCGACCCGGCCCTGCTCTGCCCGTGCGGGGCGCGCGGCTGCTGGGACCTGGAGGTCGACGGCCGCGCCATGGCCCGCCACCGGGGCCGGCCCCCGCCGGCCGACCCCTCCGGCTACGCCGCCGCGACCCTCGCGGGCGCCACCGCACCGGGCTCGCCCGACCCGGGCTGCGTCGACGCCGTCACCCGGTGCGCCACCGCTCTCGCCCGCGGCGCGGCGGGCCTGGTCAACGCCCTGGACGCCGACCGCGTGGTCCTCGGCGGGCTGGCCCCCGCGCTGCGCGACGCCGCCCCGGCCGTCTTCGAGCGCGCCTTCACCGACGGGCTCATGCGCTGGCGCCGCGACCGGCGACCCGTCGTCGCCGACGCCGTCCACGGGGCCGACGCGACGCTGGTCGGGTCCGGCGAGCTGGCCCTGGACGCAGCGCTCTCCCCCGCGGGCCTGGCCGGCTGGGAGGCCTCGGTGGTCAGGCGATGACCGGCGCCGTGCACGTCGTCGTCGGCGGGCTGCTCGTGCGCGAGCGGCGTGCGCTGCTGGTGCACCGGTCCCCGCATCGCCGCTGGTACCCCGGCGTGTGGGACGTGCCCGGCGGCCACGTCGAGCCGGGCGAGGAGCCGCGGGCCGCGCTCGCCCGTGAGCTCCACGAGAAGCTGGGCGTGCGGGCCGAGGTCACCGGCGAGGCCCTGGACCACGTCGACGCGCCCGACCTCACGATGGACGTCTGGGTGGTCCACCGCTGGACGGGCGAGCCCACGAACGTCGACCCGGCCGAGCACGACGCCATCGCCTGGGTCACCGCAGCGGAGGTGGACGGCCTCGCGCTCGCCCACCCGTCGCTGCTCGGGCAGGTATGCGAGGCGATCACCACCTACCGCCGGCGACCCGGGCCGGGCATCCTGGTCCCATGAGCTCCTCACGTGGTCTCCGCGCCGTGATCTTCGACTGGAGAGGCACCCTGGTCACCACGCTCAGCACCGCGGAGTGGGTCAGCAGCGCGCTGGGACGAGCCGGGCGATCGCGGGACGCCGCCGCCGTCACCGAGGTCGCCGACCGCCTGCGCGGCGTGCAGGACCGGATCGACGACCCGCTGATGGACGTCGACGCCCGCATGCACCGGGCCCACCTCCTGAGCGCCTTCGCCGACGCGGGCCTCGACGACGCGCTGGCCGGAGCCCTCTACGACGTCGAGTCCGACACCGCCCACAACCGCTTCGCCGCCGACGTCGCCCCGACGCTGACCGCCCTGAAGGAGCGCGGCCTACGGGTCGGGGTGCTCAGCGACGTCCACGTGGACGTCCGTCCCGCCTTCGAGGCCGCCGGGCTCTCCGGGCTCGTGGACGCCTTCACGCTCTCCTTCGAGCACGGGGTGGTGAAGCCGGACCCGGCCGCCTTCGCCATCGCCCTCGAGGCGCTGGGCGCCGCCCCGGACCAGACCCTCATGGTGGGTGACCGCTCGGTCCCTGATGGCGGCGCCGTCGAGGCCGGCCTCACCGTCCTGCTCCTGCCGCCGCTGCGCAGCGCCGACGAGGAGCGCCTGCACCGGGTGCTGGACCTCTGCCCGGCGGTCTCGTGACCCGGCGCCGCGGCCACCAGCGCCTCCCCGTGGTGGCAGCGACTTCCACGGTCGCGAAGCGGGACGACGCCGCGGTCACGGGCGCCTAGCGTCGCCGCCATGGACGACGAGGAGACCCTGTGGCGGCTCACGCTGGACCGGGACGACGGCGGACGACGGTTCGTCTACGCGGTGACCAGCACGGGGATCTACTGCCGCCCCACCTGCCCGTCGCGGCGGCCGCTGCGCGCCAACGCGCGGTTCCACGAGAGCCCGTCCGCCGCCGAGGCCGCCGGGTTCCGGGCGTGCCGGCGCTGCACGCCTGGTGCTGTTCGTGAGGTAACGCCACAGATGTCGCCGCCGGTGACGGCAGCGGTCGCCGCCCTGCGCCGCGCCGGCGGCCCCGTGCCGGCAGCTGAGCTCGCGACGGCAGCGGGCACCGGCGTCCGGCAGCTCCAGCGGGTCTTCGCCGCAGAGGTCGGCGTGAGCCCCCGCGCCTACGGCGAGGCCCTGCGCGTCGACGCGGCGCGCGGCGCCCTGAGCCGCTCCGCCACCGTCTCCGACGCGGCCTTCGACGCCGGGTACGGCTCTATGCGGGGCTTCTACGACGCCGTCGGCCCGCGGCTCGGGATCGCCCCGGCCACCTACGCCGCCGGGGGCGACGGCGAGGAGCTGCTCTGGACCGCGGCGCCCCACCCCATCGGCACCCTCGTGGTCGTCGCCTCGCGCCGCGGGGTCGTCGCCGCCCGGATCGACGAGCCCGGGTCCGACGGCGCCACGCAGCTGGCGACGGTCGCCGCCGAGCTCCCCCGCGCGACGCTCACCCGCGACGACGAGGCGCTCGCCGGCGTGGTCGAGCACCTCTCACGGTTGGCGTCCGGGCTGCCGGCGGAGGAGGCGCTGCCGCTGGACGTCCGCGGAACTGCCTTCCAGGCGTCGGTGTGGGCGGCGCTGCGGGCCATCCCCGCGGGGCAGACCCGCAGCTACACGGAGGTCGCCGCCAGCATCGAGCGCCCGAGCGCGGTGCGCGCCGTCGCGAGCGCCTGCGCCGCCAACCCCGCTGCGCTGGTGACCCCGTGCCACCGGGTGATCCGCGGCGACGGCGGGCTCGGGGGTTTCCGGTGGGGCCTGGAGGTCAAGCGGGCGCTGCTCGACGCGGAGACCGCCGGCTCGCCGTGAGCGCCACCGACGGTGCGCCGGTCCGCTCGTGGGTACGGGCGTACCTGCTGCTGGCCCTGTTCCGGGGCTGCTCCTCCGCCGTCATCGAGGTGGGGCTGAAGTCGTCGATCCCGGTGGGCGTCGCCATGGTCCGGAGGGGGCTGGCCGTCGGGTTCGCGGGGGTCTTGGTCGTGCTCGGGCTCTGGCGCGGACTGACGAGCGGGCAGACGGTGGTCGCCACGCTGCTGCTCGTGCCGGCCCGGGCGCTGGTCGTCGTGCTCGGCGGGGCCCTGGCCCAGCAGTGCTGGAAGCCGCGTCGAGTGGTATCTGAGTGATACCTTTGTGGATGGCGATGACGCTGCGGCTCGACGAGGACCAGACCGAGGCGTTGCGACGGCGAGCAGAGCGTGATGGCACGTCGATGCAGGAGGTGGCCAAGGCCGCGATCTCCGAGTACGTCTCCGACCGACCAGCTCGTCTGCGCGCAGCCATCGAGCGCGTGAAGGATGAAGACGCTGAGCTGCTCGCGCGCCTCGCACGATGAGTGAGCCCGTCGACCACCTCACCGTGGAAGATCTCCTCGAGATCGCGGCCGGCGTGGTCGATGACCTGCGGGTGCGAGACATGGGCTTGCTGGCCTCCGCCGCTTCCCGCCCCCGGGCCAGCGCCTTCGGGGAGGACGCTTACACCTCCTTCGCTGAGAAGTCCGCGGCGCTGATGCACTCCCTGGCCCGCCATCACGCCCTGATCGACGGCAACGGGCGGCTTGCATGGACTGCCACCAGGATCTTCCACCTCATGAACGGTCGCGACCTGGTCATGGACGTGGACGACGCCGAGGCGCTCGTCCTGGGCGTGGCGTCCGGCCAGATCGACACCGAGGCCCTCGCCCGGATGCCGGCCGAGCACGCACAGTGACTCGCCGAGCATCGGCTGGCCGGCCCTCCAGAGACGTGTGGCGGACCCGGTGAACGCCCGACCTGTCCCCGCACCTGCCGCTCCGCTGGGCGCGGTGCACGGGAGCGACGCGGTCCTCGTGTCGATCGCGCTGCTCGCCGTGAGCACCTCGGGGCCGCTCATCGCCGCGTGCACCGCTCCCGCGCTGGCCATCGCGTTCTGGCGCAACGCCCTGGCCGCCGGGCTGCTCGCGCCGACCGCGCTGCTCACCGCGCGGTCCGAGCTGGCCCGCCTCACCCGCCGCGAGCTGCGCTGGGCCGCCCTCGCCGGGCTGATGCTCGCGGCGCACTTCGCCACGTGGACGCCCAGCCTCGCGCTGACGTCGGTGGCCTCGGCCACCGCGCTGGTCGCCACCCAGCCGGTGTGGGCGGCACTGATCTCCGGGCTGCGCGGCGCACCGGTGGGCCGCGCGGTGTGGGGCGGCATCGCCGTCGCGGTGCTCGGGGCGGTCCTGCTCGCGGGGGTCGACGTCTCGGCCGACCCCCGCGCCCTGCTCGGGGACGGGCTCGCGGTGGCCGGCGGGGCCTTCGCGGCCCTCTACATGACCGCGGGCAGCGAGGTGCGGCGCACCGTCTCGACGACGACGTACACGCTGCTCTGCTACTCGGTGTGCGCGCTGGTGCTGCTCGTCGCGTGCGTGGTCGGGCGCCAGCAGCTCGTGGGGTTCAGCGCGCAGGACTGGCTGCTGATCGCCGGCCTCACCCTCGGGGCGCAGCTGCTGGGGCACTCGCTGTTCAACCGGGTGGTCAAGAGCGTGGGGCCGACGGTGGTCAGCACGTTGATCCTCCTGGAGATCCCCGGCGCGGCGACCATCGCGGCGGTCTTCCTCGGGCAGGTGCCCCCGCTGACGGCGATCCCCGCCGGGGTGCTGCTCGTCGGCGGGCTCGCGATCGTGGTGCGCGCCGGCGGGCGTCGCAGCGCCGCGATGCCCGTGGAGTGAGGGTCGGACGGTTCACGCTCAGCCCCATCCGCGGTGATCATGGGAGAGGCGCCCCTTCAGGGCCCCTCAAAGGGCGAGAGGCCCATGATCACCGTCGCGCAGCGGGGAATGCTTCATGATCACCTCCGCGGAGGGAGGGAGGTCATCCCACGGACGTGGAGAGCGGGCTGCGGTGCACGCCCTTCGCGGCGCCGCGCTTGCGCAGGGCCATGACGAACGCCAGCACCTGCGCCACGGAGACGTAGAGGTCCGAGGGCACTTCCTGGTCCACCTCGCAGGCGGCGTGCAGGGCGCGGGCCAGCGGGATGTCGGCGACCATCGGCACGCCGTGCTCGGCGGCCTTCTCGCGGATCTTCGTCGCGATGTGCCCCGCCCCCTTGGCCACCACGGTGGGTGCGCCCTTGCCGGACTCGTACTTCAGCGCCACGGCGACGTGGGTGGGGTTGACCATGACGACGTCGGCGTCGGCGATCGCGGCCATCATGCGGTTGCGGCTCATCGCGCGCTGCTTCTGGCGGATCGCCCCCTTGATGAGCGGGTTGCCCTCGGAGGACTTGTGCTCGTCCTTGACCTCCTGGCGAGTCATGCGGATCTCCTTGAGCGACTTGCGCTTGGTGATCACCACGTCGAGGGCCGCGAGCGCCAGGCCCGCGATCACCGCGGTGCGGATGAGGCTGGCCAGCCCGCCGGAGACCCGCTCGGTGATGACGTCCAGCGACATGGACCCGGTGGCGATCAGCGCGGGCCCCAGGGTGGAGACCGTCAGCCACAGGGCGATGCCGATGACCGTGGTCTTCAGCAGCGCCTTCAGGCCGTTCCACAGCGACTGGAAGCTCACCATCTGCTTGATGCCCTTGATGACGTTGAGCTTCTTGAAGTTGGGCCTCGCGGCCTTCGTGGCCAGGTGCAGGCCTCCCTGGGCGGCGGCGGTGGCGATGGCGACGACGACGGTGACCGCGGCGATGGGTGCGAGCAGCACGGGGACGACGGCGAAGCCGCTGACGAGGGCCTCGAGCACCTGGGAGGGCTCGGGGTTCTTCATGATGTCGCCGAGGGACTGGTACATCGGCACGAGCCGGTCGCGGCCCCCGCGCAGCAGCGCCGGCATGAGCGAGACGGCTGCGGCGACGCCCACCCACGCCCCGAGGTCCGGTGAGCGGCCGAACTTGCCCTCCTTGCGGGAGTCCTTGACCTTCTTCGGGGTGGGGGCCTCGTTCCGTTCCTCACCGCCGCTGCCGCTCACGGGGCGGCCTGCGCGGCGGAGGCGGCGTCGGCCCGGGCGGTGGCGACGGCGAGCTGCGCCATCTGGCGGGCCGCGTCGTCGGTGAGGCCCTCGACGACGGACGGGAGGACGGCGACGGCGACGGTGGCCAGCGAGAGGGTCACGAGGATCTTCAGCGGGAACCCGAGGGCGAAGGGGTTCAGCGCGGGGGCGGCGCGGGTGAGCAGGCCCAGGCCGACGTCGGTGAGGAAGAGGATCGCGATGAGCGGCCCGGCGATCTGGAGGGCTGCGACCGTCATCTGCTGGGCACCGTCGGTGAGCAGCTCCGCGAGGATCCTCAGGGAGAGGCCGTCCATGACGCCGATCGCGTCGAAGGTGCGCCGCAGCCCCATGAGGAGGACCAGGTACCCCTCGGAGGCGAACATCAGCGTGGTCGCCAGCAGGCCGTAGAAGCGCCCGAACACCGAGGTCTGAACCTGCATGAGGGGGTCGAAGGCGGACGCCAGCTGGAAGCCGCCGAAGACGTCGAGCAGGTCACCGGCGGCCTGCACCGCGATGAAGATGATGAAGACGAGGAACCCGAGGCCGGCGCCGGTGAGGACCGCCCACGTCGCGGCGGTCAGCAGCGGGCCCGTCTCGGTGGTCACCTCGGAGGTGTCGACGCCGGGGTGGACCGCCAGGGCGATCGCGAAGCCCAGCAGCGCCTTGACGCGGGCCGGGATCGCCCGGTTGGAGAACGGCGGGGCGACGACGAGGAACGCGGTGACGCGCAGGGTGATGAGCAGCGTGCCGACGACCTGCGCGGTGGGGTTGGAGAAGCTCAGCTCCGAGGCCGCGGCGGTGAGCAGCACTCAGATGCCGATGAGGCCGGGGATCCGGGCGTAGAGCTCGGTGGTGAACTCCACGAGGGTCGCCAGCATCCAGTTCCCGGCGAGCAGCAGCATGACGCCCACCGCGATGGCCTTGGGCACGAAGGAGAGCGTCACCTCCTGGATCTGGGTGACGGACTGGAACAGCGAGACGACGAACCCCACGCTCAGGGCGGTGAGCAGCACCGGCGCGGAGAGCTTGGCGGCGACGACCATGGTGGCCAGCGCGATGTCGAGGACGGCGGCATCCATGGGGTTAGCGGTAGC
>JBBSRD010000050.1:0-12593 GCA_038243415.1 Actinomycetales bacterium
GCCCCCCCCGGGTGTGGTGGGGGGGGGCCCCCCCCCCCCCAGCTGCCCCCGGGACGACTAACACCCCCCCCGGTGTGGGAGGGGGTCTTCGTCGTCGCTGTCTCGAACGAGTGCGCCCGGCAGGACTCGAACCTGCAACCTTCTGATCCGTAGTCAGATGCTCTATCCGTTGAGCTACGGGCGCTGGGCCGTGGACGACACTACCCGATGCCGCGCTGGGCGCGCGACGGGTATACAGCGCCTACCCTCGGTGCGTGCTGCTGACTCACTCGCCCCTCCCGTCACACCACCGCCGAAGGGGGGTCGCAGCGCTCGCGCTGGCCTCGGCGCTGGCGCTCTCCAGCTGCACGAGCGGGTCCAGCGGGGAGGACGGCGGGTCGTCGGCGAAGGCCAAGAAGGCCGACATCACCACCCGCGCCCCCGGCGAGGCCACGACGGTGCTCAGCAGCGACGACCCCGTCGCCCTGGCCACCGCCACCACCGCCGCCCTCTTCGAGCGCTCGAAGGGTGCGGTCGTCGCCGACCCGACCAGCGCTGCGGCCGTCACCAAGGCCGGGGACATCGCCGCGCAGAGCGGCGTCCCCCTGCTGCTGGCCTCGGGGACCGCGACCACGGAGGTCGAGCGCCTGAAGACCGAGCAGGTGGCCGTCGTCGGGCCGAAGGCCGTGGCCTGGGCCAAGAGCGCGCTCGAGGGCTCCGACGTGGAGGTCACGGACGCGTCCGCGGACGCCGGTGCGCGCGAGGCCTCCTCCGCGCTGGACACGCTGGACGATGCCGAGCCTCAGAAGGGCGTGGTGGTGCTCACCACCGGTGAGGCTGACCAGGCCGGCGCCGCCGCCACCGCCAGGGCAGCCGGCGCGCAGGTCTTCGAGGCCCCCACCGGCGACGTCCGGGCCGTCCCCGAGGCCATCGCGGCCATCTCCGGGGCCAGGGACGGGAAACCCGCCCCCAAGGGCGCCGATCAGCCCGTCGTCATCGGCATCGGCACCGCCTTCGGCCCGGCGCCGCTGCTGGCCGGCAGGGTCGCGACCGCTGCCACGGGTGTCACGCTGCCTGGCGGCCGCCAGGTGGTCTACCCCGGCGAGCGCATGATCGCCCTGTACGGCACCCCCGGCACCGGTGCGCTCGGCGTCCTCGGCGAGCAGGGGCTGGACGCGAGCATCGCGCGGGCCAAGGACGTGGCGGCGACCTACGACGGCCTCGACGACGTGCCCGCCCAGCCCACCTTCGAGATCATCACCACCGTGGCGTCCGCCTCCCCCGGCGCGGACGGCGACCGCTCCGACGAGGTGGACCCCGAGACCATCCGGCCCTGGATCGAGAAGGCGCGCGACGAGGGCGTCTACGTCGTCCTCGACCTCCAGCCGGGCACCACCGACTTCCTCACCCAGGCCAAGCTCTACGAGGACCTGCTGACCTATCCCAACGTGGGCCTGGCGCTGGACCCGGAGTGGCGCCTCGAGCCCGGTCAGCGCCACCTGGCCCAGATCGGCTCGGTCGGCGTGGACGAGGTCAACCGCGTCGGCACCTGGCTCTCCGAGCTCACCGCCGAGAAGAAGCTGCCGCAGAAGGTCTTCCTGCTGCACCAGTTCCAGACCCGGATGATCACTGACCGCGAGCGCCTGGACACCTCGCGCGACGAGCTGGCGTACGTCATCCACGCCGACGGCCACGGCGGCCCGCAGCTCAAGGCCGAGAGCTACGCGGCGCTGGTGGCCAACGCCCCGGCGAACATCCACTGGGGCTGGAAGAACTTCTACGACGAGGACACCCCCACGCTCACGCCGCAGCAGACGCTCGAGCAGGACCCCGTCCCGGAGTTCGTCTCCTACCAGTGAGCCCGCCCCTCCGACGCGCCCTCCAGGGGCAGCCCCTGAGGGGCAGGTGACACACCAGAGGCCCGACCACGTGGTGGTCGGGCCTCTGGTCGGCGCGGAGGCGGCGGGATTTGAGCCCGCGATGGGTTTCATCCCAAACCCGCTTAGCAGGCGGGCGCCATAGGCCACTAGGCGACGCCTCCCCGTGCGGTGCCAGGGTAGCCGCCCGTCGGACGCGACGCGGGGGTGGTCGCGCACCGGAGGCCTGACGCTCGGTGATCGCCGGCTTCTCCGCGGGGGGCACGCGGCGCGGCCCTGGCATCCTCCCAGGTTTCGGTGCGATGATCCCTCTTCCGAGCGGGCCCCGACGGGAGCGATCCCCGAAGCAGGGCGGCCCCCAGCACCCCAGGAGGACGCGCGTTGGCCGTTGACGCCGGATCGTCACGCTCACGCGACGGCGCAGGCCCTCGTTCTCCGTCCGCCCCCGGCGGTCGCCGCGGCAGCAGCCGCAGCGCAGCAACGGCAGGCCCGCCATCCCCGGGTGACGCCCTCGATCCCGCGGGTCGCCACGCCAACGCCCGCGGCGACCACTTCGGCCGCGTCGTGGGCTGGACCGTGCTGGGCACCCTGGTGCCCGGTTCCGGGCTCATCGCCGCGGGGAGGCGCAAGACCGGCTGGGCCATCCTTCTCCTCTCGCTCTTCGTGGTCGCCCTGGCGGCGGCGGCGCTCGTGAGCGGTCGCGTCGTGACCCTGGCCGTCGGCCTGGGCACCCAGCCCGACGTCCTGCTGGGCGTGGCCATCGGCGTGCTCGTCCTCGCCGGCGCGTGGTGCCTGCTGGTGATCGCCACGACGGTGACCCTGCGGCGCAACCCCATGACGGGCGGGCAGACCGCCGTCGCCGTGGTCCTCGTCGCTGCGCTCATGGGGATCATCGCGCTGCCCGCAGCCACCGCGTCGCGCTACGCGCTCAGCGCCCGGTCCACGCTCATCCAGGTGTTCGACGCCGACGGCGACGCGGCGCCGGACCGCGACGGGCTCGTGTCCCCGGACAAGGGCGCCGCCGATCCGTGGGCCAAGGAACCGCGCGTCAACGTGCTGCTCATCGGCTCCGACGCCGGCGCGGACCGCACCGGCATCCGCCCGGACACGATCATCGTCGCGAGCATCGACACGAAGACCGGCGACACCGTGCTCATCTCCCTGCCCCGCAACCTGCAGAAGGCGCCCTTCCCGCCCGGGTCGGAGGGTGCCAAGGCGTGGCCGAAGGGCTTCGGCTCCAGCACCGACGGCGCCCGCCTCCTCAACGCGGTCTGGCTGGAGTGGGGCGAGGCCCACCCGGAGTACTACCCCGGCACCGACGAGCCCGGCCTCGCGGCCACCCGCTCGGTGGTGGGCACCATCATCGGCATGCCGATCGACTACGACGTGGTGGTGAACCTCGACGGCTTCACCGAGGTCGTCGACGCGATGGGCGGGCTCCGGGTCACCGTGCCGACGCGCCTGCCGATCGGCGGCGGATACGACCTCGACAGCAACGGCAACAAGGTCCCCACCGGTGTCGAGAACGGGGAGCAGACCTACAGGGAGTACCCCATCCAGCGGTACATCGAGCCTGGCAAGGACCAGCTGCTCGACGGCTTCGAGGCGCTGTGGTTCGCCCGCTCGCGCTCCGGCTCCAACGACTACCAGCGCATGAACCGCCAGCGCTGCGTGCTGCAGGACGCCGCAGAGCAGTACACGCCCCTCAAGGTGGCGCAGTCCTTCCCGCAGATCGCCGCCTCGGCGGACCGCAACGTCGAGACCGACATCAGGGCCGACGAGCTTCCCGCCTTCGTCACGCTGGGGCAGCGCATCCAGGAGGGCAACCTCCGCTCGCTGTCCTTCACGGGCGACGTCATCGACACCACCGACCCGGACTACGCCAAGATGCAGGGCCTCATCCAGCAGGCGATCCTCGAGTCCACGGGCAAGATCCCGGCGCGCAAGCCCGTTCCGGCGCCCTCCCCCACGCCCTCCTCCACGGCCTCCTCGCCGAGCCCCTCAGCCTCCCCGAGCCCGGACGAGAGCGAGGACGTCCTCGCCGCCCCCACGGACAACCCGATCGTCGACCCCGCCACGGTGTGCGGCTGATCGTCCCTGCAGGTTGACTGGGGGGCGACGACCACCGTCGCCGCACCGCTCAGCACCCAGCACAGCCCCGCCGCCACACCCCGCCGCACCAGGAGGACCACCGTGGGCATCGAGCCTATCGGAAGCACCGGAAGCACCCGTGACCCCGACGACGTCCCCAGCGACGGCGACGGCGCCTCCACGCACCCGGGCGGCGAGCCGAGCGGCAACCCGCTCGACCCGGTGGTCCGCCCCGGGGTGGACCTCTCGCAGATGCCCCACACCGGGACCCACCCGCCCGAGTCCGGCGAGGTGCCTCCGCACGTCGCCGTGGTCGAGCAGGGCGAGCAGGACCAGCCGGACCAGCAGGACCAGGTCGCCGCCTCGACCGGCCAGGCCCCCGCAGACGCCCCGACCGGCGCTGACGCCGGGACCTCGGGCAGCCCCGACGCCGACCCCGATCCCGACAGCACCGCCGGCCTCGAGCCCGGCGGCGGCGTCGAGCCCGGCGACACCCCGCCGTCCGCCGGTGGCACCGCGACCTCCCTGTCGAAGAACGAGACCGAGAAGGGCGGCCGGAGCCGCCTCATCGTGCCCATCAGCATCCTCACCGTCCTGGCCCTCCTCTTCGTCGCGTTCTTCCTCGGGCAGCTGCTCGAGCTCTTCTGAGCCGGAGCGCCCGGCCCTCCGCGACGGGCTCGCTTCCCGTCACGCAGCCCGGTGGTGGTGGGATGACCCCATGACGGTGCCCTTCCACGCCTCGCCCGCCCGGACGCTGGGGGTCGAGTGGGAGCTCGCTCTCGTCGACCAGGAGACCCACGACCTGGTGAACTCCGCCGGAGCCGTGCTCGACGCGCTGCACGCCTCCTCGGGCCCGTCCTGCAGCGCCGAGGTCACCCACGAGCTGCTCCGCAACACCGTGGAGGTCGTCTCGGGGATCCACGACACCGCGGGCGCCGCCGTGGAGGAGGTCGCGGCGGGCGTCGCCGCCCTGCGACAGGTCTCCCAGCCCCTCGGCGTGAACCTCCTGAGCACCGGGACGCACCCCTTCGCCCGGTGGGACCAGGCCACGCTCACGGACTACCCCCGGTACGCCGAGCTGATCGAGCGCACCCAGTACTGGGGCCGCCAGATGCTCATCTGGGGCGTCCACGTGCACGTGGGGATCACGTCGGTCCACAAGGTGCTGCCGATCCTGAACTCCCTGATCCGCAGCGCCCCCCACCTGCAGGCCCTCTCCGCCTCGTCCCCGTACTGGGAGGGGACCGACACCGGGTACGCGTCGAACCGCGCGCTGCTCTTCCAGCAGCTCCCCACGGCCGGCCTGCCCTTCCAGTTCGGGTCCTGGGAGGAGTTCGAGGCGTTCGTCGACGACCAGCTGTTCACAGGGGTCATCGACACCGTCGCGGAGGTGCGCTGGGACATCCGGCCGTCACCGCGCCTGGGAACACTGGAGATCCGGGTGTGCGACGGCGTGCCGACGGTGCGCGAGCTCGGCGCCCTCGTCGCCCTGGTCCACTGCCTGGTCGTCGACCTCGACGCCCGCCTCGACGACGGCGAAGAGCTGCCGACGCTGCCCCCGTGGCACGTCCAGGAGAACAAGTGGCGGGCGGCGCGCTACGGGCTGGACGCGGAGATCATCCTCGACGCGAAGGGGCGGGAGGCGCTGGTCACCGACGACCTGGACGAGGTGCTCAACCGCCTCGAGCCGGTGGCAGCCTTGCTGGGCTGCTCCGAGGAGCTGGCCGCCGTGGCGCAGATCCCCGTCCTGGGGGCGGGCTACCAGCGCCAGCGCGCCGTCGCGGAGGCCACCGGCGGCGACATGGCCGCGGTCGTCGCGGCGATGGTCGCCGAGCTCGAGGTCTGACCACCCGTCCCTTCCCGCACCGTGGTCACCTCTTGCTGCTGGGAGGCCTTCAAAACAGCAGAAGGTGACCAAGGTGCGGTGGGTGGGACGTGCGGGTGAGGGGTGGGCTCAGGCGCGGCGGAGCATCAGCACCGCCACGGTCGCCAGCGCCGCCGCCACGACGAACTCCTGCGGCATCCGCCCGACCGACTCGTGCTGGATGCGCTCGTGGAAGGCGTCGACGGACGCGGGGAACGGCGAGCGCCCGAAGAACAGGGTGCTGGGCTTGTCGAGGTCGGGGAAGGCCCCGCCCGCCATGCCCGCCATCACCGCGAGCCGCACCCTGCGGGGGGCCAGCGCGGTCATCACCCCGATCGCCGCGAGCCCGCTGAGACCGTCCGGCACCGCCACCTTGAGGAAGACGTCGGGGTTCTTGTCGCCCCAGTGGGGCACGACGTCGAGGACGAAGTGAGAGAGCACCCCAACGCCGAAGGCGGTCACGGGTCGGCGGGAGAGAGGGCCGCAGGCGCCGATGACGGCGCCGGCCAGGACGTGGTTGGTGACGAGCACCGCCCCAGCATGCCCGTCTGCGTGCCCGTCGGGCGGCTGCTCGCCGCAGGAGGCACCATGCAGCGGTGCCCCGACTGAGGACCGTCTCGCCCCGCTCACGAGGCTTCACGCGGGTCCGTGGGGGCGACGGCTTCGCGTACGTCGACCACGCCGGTGAGGCGCTGGCCCCCGCGCACGTCGAGCGCGTCGAGGCGCTGGTCATCCCCCCGGCGTGGGAGGACGTCTGGATCTGCCGCTACCCCAGCGGCCACCTCCAGGCCGTGGGCACCGACGAGGCCGGGCGGCGCCAGTACCTCTACCACCCGGCGTGGCGCGAGCAGCGTGACCGCGCCAAGTTCGACCGCGTGGTCGACGTGGCGCGGCGCCTGCCGGTGGCCCGCGCCGTCGTCACCGAGCACCTCGCCCTGGAGGGGATGCCGCGCGACCGCTCGCTCGCCGCGGCGTTCCGCCTGCTCGACCTCGGATTCTTCCGGGTGGGCGGGGAGGGCCACGCCGAGGCCAACAACACCTTCGGGCTCGCCACCCTCCAGCGGCGCCACGTCCGCGTCGACCCCGACGACCCCCGCGCCCTCGTCTTCGAGTACGTCGCGAAGTCGAACAAGGACCGCGCCCTGTCGCTGCGCGACGACGCCGTGCGGGCCTGCGTCGAGGAGATGCTGGCGCACGACGCCCCCGAGGAGAGCGACCTGCTGGTGTGGCAGGGCGAGGACGGGCAGTGGCACGACGTGGTCTCCACGGAGGTCAACGCCTACGTGAAGGAGGTCCTGGGCCGCGCCCGCCCCGTCCCCGACGACCCGCAGACGCTGGGCGGCGACGCCGAGGCGATCGCCCTGACCCGCAGGGGCGGCGAGGCGGACGAGCCGGTGGACGTCTCCGCCAAGGACTTCCGCACCTGGAACGCGACGGTGCTGGCCGCCGTCGCCCTCGGGGTCTCCACGCACGCGGCGACCACCGCGGCGGCACGGAAGCGGGCGGTCAGCCGGGCCATGCAGGAGGTCTCGAGCTACCTGGGAAACACCCCCACCGTGGCCCGCAGCTCCTACGTGGACCCGCGGGTGATCGACCTCTTCGAGGACGGGACGACGATCGAGCCCATCCTCGAGGAGGTGGGGGTCGGTGCCGCGTCCGGCGAGCCCGCCACGCACGGGGCCGTCGAGGCCGCGGTCCTGGAGCTGCTGACCCACCCGGCCGACGCGAAGCGCCGGGCCAGGCGCAGCCGCGTCGACGGCGAGAAGGCCGCCAGGCGCGCGGAACGGCGCGCGGAGAAGACCGCCCGCGAGGCCCCCTAGCCCCAGCCCAGGGCGTGCAGCCGCTCGTCGTCGATGCCGAAGTGGTGGGCCACCTCGTGGACGACGGTGGTGGCGACCTCGTCGCGGACCTCCTGCTCGTCCTCGCAGGCGCGCAGCGTCGGTCCGCGGTAGACGGTGATCTGGTCAGGGAGCGCGCCGAGGTCCCAGCCGGAGTCGCGCTCGGTGAGCGGGGTGCCCTCGTAGAGGCCCAGGAGGTCGTCGGGCATGCCCTCGCCGGGCTCGTCGGCCACGAGCACGACGACGTTGACCATGAGGCGCGCGAGCTCCTCGGGGATGAGGTCCAGCCCGTCAGCGACGAGCTCCTCGAAGGCCGCCTCGGCCATCTCCACGCCGCGTCGCTGGTCCACGGAGGCAGCATCTCCTACGCGTGCGCGCCCCGTGCACGACCCCGAGCAGTTCGCGGTATGCTCGACCACGTTCTGGCTGAGGCCATTGCACCAGCACCACCC
Organism: Actinomycetales bacterium; assembly: GCA_038243415.1. Classification (GTDB taxonomy): domain Bacteria; phylum Actinomycetota; class Actinomycetes; order Actinomycetales; family Quadrisphaeraceae; genus CADCUY01. The sequence goes on from JBBSRD010000050.1 coordinate 8,102, forward strand.
TTCCGGCCCCTATCGTCTAGCGGCCTAGGACACCGCCCTTTCAAGGCGGCAGCGCGGGTTCGAACCCCGTTGGGGGCACGCAGCAGCATCGAGCACGACAGCATGATGAGATACCGCACCACAGAGCACGAGCACCACGAGCCTCACCACGAGGCCCCGTAGCGCAGCTGGTTAGCGCGCCGCCCTGTCACGGCGGAGGTCGCGGGTTCAAGTCCCGTCGGGGTCGCAGTTCACGGCACGAGATCGACACGGCACGTCACGCCGAGCAGGTTCGCCCCTCCGGTGGCGGAGCCTGGACGGCCAGGTAGCTCAGCTGGCAGAGCGTCCGACTGAAAATCGGAAGGTCGGCGGTTCGATCCCGCCCCTGGCCACCACGCCCCACCCACGTCCTGCTCTCCCGCACCACGGGACCCCGGTCCCTCCTCGCGGCGCCGTCCTGACGACCATGAAATCTTTCGGGCCCGCGCACCGCCCTCGGACGACGCAGCGCGCCACCACCGTCGTGCCGCAGGAGAGAGCGTGCGGCGATCGACAGCGGTGGCGCGAGGGAGGTCGCTCGTGCGGTTCAGGCCTCCGTGCCGCTGATGCCCCCCAGCAGCGCCTGCACCTCCGCCTCGCGGTAGCGGCGGTGACCGCCCAGCGTGCGGATCGACGTGAGCTTGCCGGCCTTGGCCCAGCGCGTCACGGTCTTCGGGTCCACGCGGAACAGCGCGGCGACCTCTGCCGGTGTCAGCAAGACCTCGGGCTTCGCCATCGATGACGACATGCTCTTCTCCTCCGTCGGGGAACGCCGGGCACCACCCACCTGGCACACCTGGTTCGTTCCTGAGGAGATCGTCCCAAAGAGGACGTGTCTCCCACCATAGCCCGAGCGGGTCATCTTGATGACTACGCGCAGTGGTCAGGTGGGTACAGAGTGACGTCAGCGCGGCAGTGGGGAACCAGAGGCGTGCGTGACGATCCCGACAGCACCCGCACACCCTCCGGTCGAGCACCGCTGCAGGGCGCATGTATCGTGGGGCACCTGAGAAGCCGACAGCCGAGGGCCGCCTAGAGCAGAGCCCGGCACGACAGATGAGGGGGTCGACGCCATGGGGCGCGGCCGTCAGAAGGCGAAGCAGACGAAGGTCGCCCGGGAGCTGAAGTACTACTCCCCAGAGACCGACTACAACAAGCTTCAGAGGGAGCTCGGTGGCGGGGCCACCCGTACCGAGCCGGTCGCGGAAGCGGACGAGGGAGATGACGACCCCTATGCGAACTGGGGTCGTCGGTCCGGCTAGCCCGCTGTGGCGCGAACCGCCCCGGTCACCTCGCCTGATCCGTCAGGGACGGCGACCGGGGCGTCATCATGCCCGGTGGGATCCGACGAGGACGGCGCCGCCGCCCTCCACGCCCTTGGAGCCGCGCGTCATCTCCGCGCTGTGAGAGCTCTCGCCGCGCACACCCACCGTGCCGGCGACCCAGGACTCGATCCCGTCGCTGCGCAGGCGCTCCACCGCGGCGTCCGCCGCTGAGGCCCCGACCACCGCGAGCATCCCGACGCCCTGGTTCCAGGTGCGCTCCGCATCGTCAGCGGGCACCCCTCCCAGGCGGGCGAGGTAGCCGAAGATCGGCGGCGGCGCCCACGTGGAGCGGTCCAGGGTCGCGTCGAGGTGCTCCGGCAGCACCCGGGCCAGGTTGGCAGCGAGCCCGCCGCCGGTGACGTGGGCGTAGGCCGCCACCCCGTAGCGGGAGTCCTGGGCGAGCGCCAGGCACGGACGCGCGTACAGGCGCGTCGGCTCGAGCAGCTCCTCCCCCAGGGTCCGGCCCAGCTCGTCCACGTGGGCGCTCAGGGAGAGCCGTGACTGCGCCACGATGCGGCGGACCAGGGAGTACCCGGTGCTGTGCAGCCCCGAGGACGCCAGCGCGACGACCGCGTCGCCCTCACGGACGCGGTCCGGCCCGAGCAGGGCGCCAGCCTCGACGACGCCCGTGGCGGCGCCCGCGACGTCGTACTCCCCCGCGCCGAGGAGGTTGGGGTGCTCGGCGGTCTCGCCGCCCACCAGGGCGGCCCCGACCTCGGAGCAGGCCCGCGCGATGCCGCCCACGATGGCCGCCACCCGCTCGGGCACCACCGAGCCGCAGGCGATGTAGTCGGTCATGAACAGCGGCTCCGCACCGCACACGACGAGGTCGTCGACCACCATGGCCACGAGGTCCTGACCGATGGTGTCGTGGACGTCCATCGCCTGGGCGATGGCCACCTTGGTGCCCACGCCGTCGGTCGAGGTGGCCAGCAGGGGGTGGCGGTAGCGCGCGAGCGCGCTGGCGTCGTACAGCCCGGCGAAGCCCCCGGTGCCCCCGAGCACCTGCGGCCCGTGGGTGGCGGCGACGGCTGCCCTCATGAGCTCGACGGCTCGGTCGCCGGCGGCGGTGTCCACCCCGGAGGAGGCATAGGTGGTGCGGGCGCCGTGCTCGGGGCCGTGGCCGGGCGGCGGTGCGCTCATGGGCGCACCGCCGCGGAGGCGCTGGACGCGAGCAGGGCCGGGGCGGTGGCGACCAGGTCGAGGCTCTCCTGGCTCTCCACCTGGCCGTACGCCCCTGCTCCGCTCGGGGGTGGCTCCAGGACGTCCGCGGGCGCTCCGTCGCCCGTGCCGACGTGCCCCATGAGCGCGACGTCGTCGGGGAGGCCCGCGGGGTAGCGGCCGGTGAAGCAGGCGGTGCACAGGCTCGCCGCCGGCTGCTCGGTGGCCGCGATCATGCCCTCCAGGGACAGGTGGCCCAGGGAGTCGGCGTCGATGCGGACGCGGACGTCCTCGACGTCCATCCCGGAGGCGATGAGCTCTGCCCGCGAGGCGAAGTCGATGCCGTAGAAGCACGGCCAGGTGATGGGCGGCGAGGAGATCCGCACGTGCACCTCGGCGGCGCCGGCCTCGCGGAGCATCCGTACCAGGGCCCGCTGGGTGTTGCCGCGGACGATCGAGTCGTCGACGACCACGAGGCGCTTGCCCGCGCGGACCTCGCGCAGCGGGTTGAGCTTGAGGCGGATGCCGAGCTGGCGGATGGTGTCCGAGGGCTGGATGAAGGTGCGGCCGACGTAGGCGTTCTTCACCAGGCCCTGGCCGTAGGGGATGCCCGAAGCGGCGGCGTAGCCGATCGCCGCGGGGGTGCCGGACTCCGGCGTGGGGATCACGAGGTCGGCGTCGACCGGGTGCTCGGCGGCGAGGCGGCGGCCCATCTCGCCGCGGGCGGCGTGCGTGCCCCGGCCGGCGATGGTGGTGTCGGGGCGGGCGAGGTAGACGTACTCGAAGACGCACCCCGACGGGGCGGCCTCGGCGAAACGGGAGCGGCGCAGCCCGTCGGCGTCGATGGCGATGAGCTCGCCAGGCTCCACCTCGCGCACGACGGTCGCCCCGACGATGTCCAGCGCGGCGGTCTCTGAGGCGACCACCCAGCCGCCGTCGAGGCGCCCGAGCACCAGGGGGCGCACGCCGTGGCGGTCGCGGGCGGCGTAGAGCGTGGTCTCGTCCATGAAGACCAGGGAGAAAGCCCCCTCGACGTGGGAGAGGACCTCCAGCGCCGTGGCCTCGAGGGTGTGGTCGGGGTCCCCGGCCAGCAGCGCGGTGACGAGCGCGGTGTCGGTGGTGTTGCCCCGCGCGACCTCGTTGTCGCCCGACGCGCCGTAGCGCTCGCGGATGAGGGCCTTCAGCGCGGCGGTGTTGGTGAGGTTCCCGTTGTGCGCCAGCGCCACGGTGCCCCCCGCGGTGTCACCCAGGGTCGGCTGCGCGTTGGCCCACTGGCTGGCCCCGGTCGTGGAGTAGCGCGTGTGGCCGATCCCGACGTAGCCCTTGAGGCTCTGGAGGGCGGCCTCGTCGAAGACCTGGCTGACGAGGCCCATGTCCTTGTAGACGAGGATCTGCGACCCGCTGGAGGCGGCGATGCCTGCCGACTCCTGCCCGCGGTGCTGCAGGGCGTAGAGGCCGAAGTAGATGAGCTTGGCGACCTCCTCGCCGGGCGCCCAGATGCCGAAGACGCCGCAGGCGTCCTGGGGCCCCTTCTCGCCGGGGAGCAGATCATGGGTGAGGAGTCCGTCGCCGCGAGCCACGGCGCCATGGTCCCACAGCGCGGGCCCCGCCCCGCCCCGGAGCGCCAGCGTGACGGGCAGGGTCAGCGGCGCGCGGCCTGGCGGCGGCGCCGGCGCTCGGCCCGGTTCGCGGCGACGCTGGCGACGAGCCCGCCGACCAGCGCCCCGACCATGCCGAGGATCACCGCGAGGTAGCCGAAGACCTGGAAGAGCCCGTAGTCGACGCCGTCGCGGCCTCCCGGACGGCCGAACACGAGGGTGACGACCGCGGCGGCCACCATGCCCAGCACCACCCCGGAGACGATGAAGACCCCGAAGCGCGGGCGCTTGACCACCGGCCGCCAGATGCCCGGCGGCGGCTCCTGCTCGGGCTGGTCCACGGCGGTGACGCTACCCGCCGACCAGCGGCAGCACCGCGTCGAGGTCGGC